>CAVJSY010000045.1:0-21954 GCA_963652285.1 Oribacterium sp. | reverse complement strand
ATAGAGTATATAATAAGAATATATAGATAGATAAGAATGTGAGTAATATTGCATTCTTTTTGTTTATTTTGTGTTATGATATATGTATATTAATGTAGAGAAGTTAGGGATAGTTATATTTTGAAATTTTCATTTTTGATATTTTTAGGGTTAGTTGGTTATTGTAGCATTTATAATTATAAGTTATACGATAGTTGTATTGATTTGCAATAGTTATTGTGACTGTTGCTTTTTAAATTATATTTTGTTATAATCAATAAGAAGGTAGGAGTGTAAGTATGAAGAAGAAAGTTATAATTATAGTTATTGTGATATTAGTTATTTTAGGGGGAATTATATATTTTGTTGGTTCTATAAAGAAGGATCAAAAACAAGTACTTGAAAATATTGATAAGGTAAATACTTATTATGAAGAATTTTCAGAGAGTGCTTCAAAAATTAATGAGGTTAGACATAGATATTCTGATATTATAAGTAATACTTATTATGAAGAACTTGATAAAAATAATGATGAAATTGTTAGTATATTAGATGAATATAGTAGTTATATTGAAGTTATTAGAAAGAGTGCTTTAGGACTTGATGGATTATGTGGTAATTATTATAGTGATTCTATGGTTAATCAAAAATGCGCTAGTTATAAGAATACTATGGAGTCTTTGAGTGTTTATTATAAAAGTGATGTAGATGGATATAATGAAATTGTAAAAAAATATAATGAACAAAGTACAAATAAAATAGATGAATACAGTATTGGAAAGTAGGAGTAATAATGAGTAGTATTGAGATAAAATCTAGAAAAAAGATGTCAAAAGTTAAAAAGATTATAATTATATTAGTTAGTTTATTTGTTGTTATGGGTGGTAGTTTTGCTTTTTTGTTGTATGGTCCTTATAGTGGATTTAGAGAATGGCTAATTACTACTGCTATGACTACTATGACACATCAATATTTAGCTACTTGGTTTTATAGTGATGAGACTATTAATGAAGTTCT
Source organism: Oribacterium sp. (assembly GCA_963652285.1). Taxonomy (GTDB): domain Bacteria; phylum Bacillota_I; class Bacilli_A; order RF39; family UBA660; genus RUG11198. The sequence goes on along the minus strand of CAVJSY010000045.1, from coordinate 20,958 downwards.
TAATAATAATGTTGTTATAGAAAGTGGAGATTCTACTGATACTAGTTTAATTGATTTTGATGATATTGATTTTAATAGTTACGCTAATGAATATGAGAAAGAAATATTAACTAAGGATGAAGGAAATGATATATATAAATTAATTAATATTACTGGTAATGGTTATAAAGGATATTTAGTAGCAGTTTATGATTCAAAAAAAATAGAGGTTGTTACTAGTAAATATTTAGGTAGTTCAGGTCAATATTTAGTTGATATGGCTAAAGAAAATGATGCTGTGGTTGCTATAAATGGTGGGGGATTTAACGATCCGGAATATATGAGTACTGGTGGACAACCTCTTGGAGTGGTTATTCATAATGGTAAGATAGTTACTAATGGTGATTATGGTTCTTCTGGATTTGGAGGAATTATAGGATTTACTTCTGATGGTAAATTTTACCTTGGTAAGGAGAGTGCTAGTGAAGCTCTTAGTAATGGTATAACGGAAGCTGTTAGTTTTGGCCCTTTTTTGATTGTTAATGGTAAAAGAGCATTTATTAAAGGTAATGGTGGTTGGGGAACTGCTCCTAGAACTGCTATTGGTCAAAGAAAAGATGGTATTGTATTATTTTTGGTAATAGATGGTAGAACTGTTTCTAATCCTGGTGCTGATATGGTTGATTTAACAGATATTATGGAAAGATATGGTGCTTATAATGCTGCTAATTTAGATGGTGGTACTTCTTGTGGATTAGTTATTAATAATAAATTGATTAATGATCCTATTAGTGGCTCTGGGAAACATTCTACTAGACCAATACCTACAGGTTTTATAGTAAAAAGATAATGTTAAAAATATCGCCTAGATAATTATCATCTATGGCGAATTTTTTAGTAATTATTTACTTAGATATTAATTAATGCTATAATTATGATAGAGTAGGTTATGGATATTGTTATGAGGTGTAGATATGAAAAAAAATAAAAAAATGTTTACTTTCTTATTTGTTTTTTTGATTTTGTTTGGATTGTCTATTATTGTTGTGAATGTTTCTTCTACATTTTCATCTAGTGATTATGGAAATGGAAAACTAAATATTTATGATAGTAGTAATATTTATTTAAATTATTTTGAAAAAGAAGCAACTTATACTAAAGATGATTATAAACATTTAATTTATTATTATGATGCAAATGGTAATGTAGTAGATAATTTTATGGATACCTTTTTATTTTTACCTAATACAAGTTATAAGTATGATGGGACTAATAGTTTTGTAAATAATAACGTTACATATAATAGTTGGTATAACTATTTAGAAGACCAAAATAAGAGTTTAACTATTTTAAATGATGCTGCTTCTGAATTGGGAAAGACGGTAAATGTAATTTTATCTCTTAGATATCCTCCTAAATCTAGTGATATTACAGCATATGATTATTATGGCAATGGTACTAATACTGCTGTTAATAATATTATTACTTTAATGTTTAAAAGTGAGGTTGAAAAAGTCTCTAGTTTTTCTAATATAAAAGTAATAGGCTTTTATTGGCTTAACGAATCTGTGAGAAGTAGTAATGCTGAAAGCGCTATTAAATCTTTTAATAATACTGTGCATGCTACTGATAGTGCTTTGAAAAATTATTCTAATTGGGCTGATTTATATAATTTTTTAAATGATACTGTAAGGCCACAAAATTATAAGACTATATGGATTCCATATATTGATAATTATTATGATTCTAATTATACTGATGGTTATAGTAATGGTTATTCTTATGGATTTGATTTTGTTTCGTTACAAAGTGGATATTATTTTAAGGGAAATGATAGTACATGGTTAAATTATAGAAATAATGTTCCAAGACTTGAATTTGCTATGAAACAAGGTCTTAATTTAAGTATGGGAATTGAAGTTGAGGGAGATTCTAATTCTTATTTATCTGAAACTTATTATGATAGATTGTATGATTTTATGGTATATGGTTCTAATACTGCTTTATGGAATAAGTCATATAATGCTTATTATTTCCCTGGATTTGGATATTATGGTAATTCTGATTTTTCTATTTCTAGACAAATTTATGATGATGTTTATCAATATTCTAAGGGATATAAGGTTACTAAAAGTAAGAATTATTCTGATTATTTTACTAAGGATTATGATATTATTTCTTTAGGAAAATCTTATACAATATCTGATGGCGTTGTTAGTGGAGGTAGTTCTGATTATTCTTCTGTTGATGGTAAGGAACTTACTGATGGAGTTTATTCAGGTGATGCTTATGGTACTGATTGGGTTGCTTTAAAAGGAAGTAGTAGTTATGATATAGTGGTTGATTTAGGTGATGAATATACTACTATAACTGATATTGATGTTAATTTTGAGAATAATAATAGTTCTGGAATTTATTTACCAAAGACAATTTCTGCTTATTCGTCAACAGATGGTAGTAATTATACTTCTATTGGTGATTTATCATGGAATTATAGTAATTCTAAAATTAGTTTTAATATGGCATCTTTGAAATTAAATAGCGCTGCTACAGGTAGATATATAAAAATTCATATTATTCCTAATAGTTCTTCTTGTTTTACTTTCTTATCAGAAATTACTATTGGTCAACGTTATTCAGTTATATATTATGGTAATGGTGGTACTTCTTCTTGGGGAACATCTTGGGGAAATGTTGCAACATATGGTTCTAATTATACTGTTTTAGATAATTTTTATACTAAAACTGGTTATGTTTTTGATGGTTGGACAACAAATTCAGATGGATCAGATGATAAGTATGGCTGGACTAGTTGGAGTGGTACTTGGAAATATAAAAATAATAGTTATGGAATATCTGGAAATACGTTAAAACTGTATGCTAGATGGAAAGCTAAGACTGTAGATGTTACTTTTGTAAAGAATGATGGATCTAATGATGTTGCATCACAACAATTTGTTTATGGTGAAACAGGTAATAAGTTTGGATATAATACAGATGGTAGTTTAGTATGGGGAAGTACTTCACAATTTGGCGGCTGGAATAGAACTGGATATACACTACTTGGTTGGTCTGAGAATAAAGATGCTACGAGTGCTAAATATAGTATTTATAGTGATGTTGCTAATGATTGGATAGATAGTAATTATCCTAATATAAAGTTATATGCAGTTTGGCAAGCTAATACTTATAAGATAATGTTAGACAATCAATCAGCAACAAATGCAGGTACGGAAAGTGTTTATTATAGTTATAATACAACTAAAACAGTAGATGGAATTTTATGTTATTATTATATAGATAGTTCTTTAACTAGTTGTCTGAGTGATGGTTATAATATAACTATACCAACAAAAACAGGATATATATTTGGAGGATATTATACAGGTACAAATGGTAGTGGTACACAGTATATAGATGCAAATGGTAAGTTTATAAATGATATATATAAAACTATTGGAGATAAGATTCTTTATGCAAAATGGATAATAAATAGTTATGATTTTAATTTAGTTAAAGGTTCAAATATAGCAAAAATATATTATAAAGTTGGTAATGATACTAATTATACTGAATCATTAGAAAGTGTTAATATTAAATTAAATTAAATTATAATACTGCTTATAGTTATTATGCTATTGCTAATTCTGGATATACTGTGTCTTCTTGTACTTCGTCAAGTTCTTGTAGTGGGGTGATTCAAACTTCATCAATATCCAAAACAATATCAGCTACTATTAATACTTATAATATTAACTATGTTTTAAATGATGGGGTTTTAAATATTAAAAATCCTACTAGTTATACTGTTGATACTGCTACTTTTACTTTGAATAATCCTGTTCGTACTGGTTATAAGTTTTTAGGATGGAGTGAATCTGGTAGTGATGCTATGAGTCTTTCTGTAACTATTAAAAAAGGAACAATTGGTGATAAAACGTTTATTGCGAATTGGGAAAAAGAAGAAATTAAAGATATTTTTAGTGATAAACTTGTTGTTGATAGGACTAATAAGATTATTTATAAGATAAGTGTTGGTTCTAGTATAGCGTCTATAAAGGATTCTATTATTGCTAGTCAATCTATTAATTTTTATGATTCTGATGGTAATATCGTTGATAATATTAATAGGGAAGCTAGAACTGGAGATAGTGTTATCATTAAAGTTAATGATGTTGATAATAAATATATTATTTCTGTTTTAGGTGATTTAAACGGTGATGGTAAAATAGATGTTGGTGATGTTGCTAAGTTGTATCGTGGATTTAAAAAAGATAATTTATTAAATTATGAAAAATATTCGGCAGATGTAACTAATGATGGATATATTAATGTTGGTGATGCTGCTAAATTATATGGATATATAAAAGGTCGTATTTTTACTTTGGAGGGATAATGTGATGAAAAAAAGATGTTTAATTTTATTAATTAGTTTATTTTGTTTTATTCCAACTTTTGTATATGGTGCTACAGGTAGTATTTCTATAAAATGTGATTCTAATCTTTTAGTAGCAGGTGATAGTACAAATTGTATTATTTCTGGTAGTTCAGATGAGGAAGTAACTGCTATATCTGCATCTTTGAATGCTAGTAATATTACTTTTGTATCTTTTACTCCAAGTTCTAAATGGGTTGGTGATGATATATCTAATGGAAAAATTGATATTTATACAGCTGATGATATTTCTGGTAATTTTGAGATAGGTACTTTAAAAATTAAAGTTAATGGTGGAGTTTATAATATAGATGATTCTGTTGAATTAAAAGATGTTTTATATTATAATTCTTCTTATAGTAGTTATAATGTTGATTTAGCAAGTTTTAATATTAAAATTGTCAATAATGATAGTAATAATAACAATGACAATAGCAATAGTAATAATAATGATAATAGTGCTGTTAATAATGATAATAATAGCGATAGTAACAATACTATTATTAATCCTAAAACTGGGCAAAGTTATGTTGTATTTATAATCTTTTTATTATTTATATCTTCTATTAGTATTATCTATCTTAAGAACAAAAGAAAAGTTTAATTACATTTATTATTTATTAAAAATATCGCCTAGATAATTAGCATCTATGGCGAATTTTTCTTAGAAAAAAAAGTAAAAAGTGTTTGCTTATTTTTAATAATGTGTTATAATATTTTGCAGAGCGAGAGCTCCTTGCCTGAATAAGGCCGATAGTCCAAAAGGAGGTGTAAGAATGAATAAATATGAAATCATGTTTATAGTAAGACCAGATATCGATGAAGAAAATAGAAAAAGCACTGTTAAGTCTTTAGAGAAGGCTTTAACTGATAATAAAGCTACTATTACTTTATCTAAGGAATTAGGACAAAAAGAATTTGCTTATGAAATTAAGAAATTCAAGTCTGGTTACTACTACTTATACAATGTTGAATCTCATGATGATGCTTGCGTTAAGGAATTTGATCGTGTATGCAGAATTAATGAGAATGTTGTTAGACATTTAGTTCTAAATCTTGAAAAGTAGGAGTTGTGTATATGAATAAGGCTATTTTAATTGGTCGATTAACTAGAGATCCTGAAGTTAGATATACTAGTTCTAATCGTGCTGTATGTCAATTTTCAATTGCTGTTGATAGACCATTTACTAATCAACAAACAGGTCAAAGAGAGGCAGATTTTATTAATGTTGTAGTATGGGATAAACGTGCTGAAAATGTTGGTAAATATATGTCTAAAGGTAGACTTGTAGCAGTTGAAGGTAGAATTCAAACAAGAAATTATGATAATAATGAGGGTAAACGTGTATATGTTACTGAAGTTGTGGCTGATAATGTACAATTCTTAGAATCTAAGAATGCTGCAAATAGTGGAGCATCTAGTTTCCAAGGTATGCCAGAGCCACCTATGGAAAAGACTCCTTATGATTTTGGTGATAATAATACTTCTAGTAGTGCTCAAACTGCAGATACTGGCGTAGAAGTAGAAAAAGATCCATTTGCAAGTTTTGGAGAGTCTGTAGAAATTAGTGATAATGATTTACCTTTCTAAGTAAAGGAGGAATATAATTATGGCAGAGTTTCGTAAGAAAAGAAAAAAGATTTGTCATATGTGTGCTGGTAAAGATGTAAATTACAAAGATGTTGCTATTATTAGTAAATATGTTGGTGACAATGGTAAGATTTTACCTAGAAGATTTACTGGTACTTGTGCTAAACATCAAAGATATGTTGCATCTCAAGTTAAGTTAGCAAGATTTATGGGATTTATTCCATTTTCTAAATAATAATTAAGGGTAAGACTATTAACTGGTTTTACTCTTTTTGTTTTTTAATAAACAATTATTTATGATTTTAAAGACTTTTCTTGAAATTTTTGATACAATTATATTGGTGATTAGATGAAAAAGTGTGTTTTAGTTTATAATCCAAATAGTGGTAAAGGGAAGGTTAAGAAATATTTAAGTGATATTATTTCAATAATTAGGGATAAAGGTTATGATGTAGATGTTTTTTGTTCTAAATATAAAGGACATACTATAGAAATAGTTAGGGATATAAAAGATGCTGATTTAGTTATGTCATTTGGTGGAGATGGTACTTTTAATGAGGCTATGAGGGGAAATATGCTTAGAAAAAATAGGTTAGTTTTGGCTCATATTCCGGTTGGTACTACTAATGATGTTGGTGCTATGTTTGGCTATGGTAAAAATATTTTAAGAAATGTGCTTATGACTTTAGAGGGAGAAGTTAAAGATGTTGATATTTGTATGATTAATAATATTCCTTTTATATATGTTGCTGGTTTTGGAAAGTATATGGATATATCTTATGATACTCCTCGTGATTTAAAGAAAAAACTTGGTTATTTTGCTTATATTAAGGAAGGTGCTAAAGCATTTTTTAGTAAAGCTAAAATGTATGATATTGGCTATAACATTGATGGAAGAGAGTATAGAGGTTTGTTTTCTTTAGTACTTATATCATCTGCTAATCATATTGCAGGGTTTAGTAATGTTTATAATGATGTTAAGTTAGATGATAATAAATTTGAAGTAGTGTTTTGTAATATTAAAAGTAAGAGAGAAATATTTAAGAGTTTGTATTTTTTAACTAAGTATGACGCTAGTAGAGTTCCGGGATTTTATTTTTATAGGACTAATGAACTAAAACTTAAGTTTTATAATAAGGGAAGAGAATGTTGGGGGATAGATGGTGAAAAGTTAAATGATCATAGAGAGAAATTTGAAGTAAAGATTATTAATAATGTTAAAATTATGGTACCTTTAAAAAACATTAGAAAATTGTTTATCAATTAATAATGTTATTTATTTTTGCATATTATAATTTATAGAGAAAGTGATTGTGAAAGGAGATAAGTATGCTAGGAGAATTTAATGAAGATGTACAAGTAATATTATTTAAAGCAAAAGAGGAAATGTTAGATTTAAGACATCCTTATATTGGTACAGAACATTTACTTTTATCTATATTAAAAAATGATGATGATATGTCTAAGAGACTAAAAAAATATAATTTAACTTATGATAAATTTAAAGATGAAATTATAAAAGTAATTGGTGTTGGTAGTAAGACATCGGAATTATTTTTATATACTCCTTTACTTAAAAAGGTTATTTCTAATGCTTTAATGGATAGTAAGGAGAATAATGATGGCAGAGTATGTGTTTATCATCTTATAGCGGCATTACTTGAATGTGGTGAGGGTATTGCTATTAGGTTGTTATTAGGTATGGATATTGATGTTGATGCTATTAATGATGAGTTTTCTTCTAAGGTTATTAAAAGGGGAAGAAAGAAGAAAAAGTTACTTCTTGATGAGTTAGGTGTTGATTTAAATAAAAAAGTTAAAGAGGGGAAAGTAGATTTAGTTATAGGTAGAGAAAAGGAAATTTTAAGAGTTTTAGAAATTTTAGGTAGAAAAAATAAAAATAATCCTATTCTAATAGGAGATGCAGGAGTTGGAAAAACTGCTATAGTAGAAGAGATTGCTAGGATGATTGTTAATGGGGAAATACCTAAATTAAATGGAATGAGGATTATAAGTTTAAATATGTCTTCTGTTGTTTCTGGAACTAAATATCGTGGTGAATTTGAAGAGAAGATGGAGAGAATAATCAACGAGTTAGAGGATAATCCTGATATTATTTTATTTATTGATGAAATTCATACTTTAGTAGGCGCTGGTGGCGCTGAGGGGGCGATTGATGCTTCTAATATTTTAAAACCTGCTTTGGCTAGGGGAAGTGTTAGATGTATTGGGGCTACTACTACTTTAGAATATGAAAAGAATATTTTAAAAGATAAGGCTTTGGATAGAAGATTTCAAAAGGTAGTTGTTAATGAGCCTTCTGTTAGTGAAACTTGTGAGATATTAGAAAAAATAAAGGATGGGTATGAGAAATATCATAATGTTTCTATTAATTCATCTTTAATTAATGATATAGTAACATTGTCTGATAAGTATATTTATGATAGAAAAAGACCAGATCGGGCTATTGATATATTGGATGAAGTTTGTTCTAAGGTTGGTACTAGGAAGAGTAATAAGTTAAATAAATTAAAAGAACTTGAGTTAAAAATAGAAAATATTATTAAGGAAAAAAATTCTTATATTATAGAAAATAACATTGATAAGGCTTATGAGTGTTTGAAATTGGAGTCTTTATATCAAGAAGAATTAAGTTGTTGTAGAAAAAAGATTAATATTGAAAATAGGATTGTTACTAGGGAAGATATTGCTTTAGTTATTTCTAATAAGAGTGGAGTTAGGGTATATGATATTTTGAAAGATGATATTAGCGCTATTATAGATTTAGAGAATAGTTTAAATAGTGAAATTGTTGGTCAAAAAGATGCTATTAATGACTTGGTTAAAATAGTTAAGAGAATTAAATTTGGTTTTGATGATAAGGTAAAGTCATTTTTATTTGTTGGTCCGTCTGGTGTAGGTAAGACTAAACTTTCTTCTGTATTTGCTAGAGAAATGGTTGGGAGTGAAAATTTTATTAGGCTTGATATGAGTGAATATTCTGATAGTACTTCTGTAAGTAAAATTTTGGGAACTACACAAGGATATGTTGGTTATGATGATCATACTGTATTAGATGATATTAGAAAAAAGCCTAATGCTGTAATATTATTTGATGAGATAGATAAGGCTCATCAGAATGTTATTAATTTACTATATCAAATACTTGATTATGGTAAAATAACTGATAGTAGAGGAAATGAAATAAGATTTAATCATAATATTATTATTATGACTAGTAATGTTGGATATAAAGAAAATTGTGTTGGTTTTAATGTTGATAAAAAGAGTGAAGTTAATTCTAATTTAGAAGATGTTTTTGGTGTATCTTTGATGAATAGGATAGATGATGTTATTTTATTTAATAAGTTAGATAGTGATGATATAGAAAAGATAATTAAAATAAAATTAGATATTTTGACTTCTAAGTATGATAATGTTTCTTGGATATATGATTGTATTCCAGATATTTTAAAAAAGAGTAATTATGAGAAGATGGGGGCTAGAGGAATAGATAAGATAATAATTTCTGATGTTGAGAGTAAGATTATTGATAAGCTTGTTGATATAGAAAAAATAAAGGGTTGATTTTAAACCCTTTATTTTATGGTATAAGTCCCCAACCAGTTACAACATATCTACCATTTGTTTTAGCAGCTGCTGCTGGTGGTTTATTATATAACTTGTTGTTTATTACTAATGATGATGATGTTCCACCGTCTAGATTTGCGGCATTGTAGGCTTTATATTTTTTTAGTACATCTATCATATCTTGAAGTGTTGCACCATTTATATAATTTTCTCCATCTATTGCTAAGAATAATATTACTCCATCTTTTCTTTGGGCTATTGCCATTCTTGGTGAACTACCCCAAGGATCTCCTACAATTTCCATGGCTTTACCGTTAACTATTAAGAATGGATTAAATGTTAATCCGTCTACTATTCCTTCTTTTAGGGCATTATCTCCTGTTGTATTAGACATTAATTTTAATTTTCCTTCTTTTGTCATTCCTATTATATTAGCAGTTGTTGTACTAGTGTCTCCTTCTGACCATGTTATTTCTCCATCTTGTATTACATATCCTGTTGGTATATCGGAACCTAATCCGTTATCAACAAATCCTCCACCATTTATACATACAACTCCGCCATATCTTTCACACATTGTAATTATTCTTTCGCCATAAGTACCTACGTTAAATTTTTTAGTGCTTATTAGATGAACTTTGGTCGGATCATATATTGCTACTAAGTAGGCATTAGAACCTCCAACTTTTAAATCTATTACTTTGTATAAGTTGTTTCCTTCTTCTCTTGTTAATATTTCTTTATCGTATTCATCTTGATATGATTCTTTTTCTTTGGTATCTATTTTTATATCATCTAAGTTTGCATCTTCATCTATTGTTACAAAATAGTTACTATTCATTATTTCATTTATTTTTTCTTCACTATAAAATATTCTGGCATACCATTGATGATCCATTGTATTCATAGCAGTTGTTATAAATAAATTTCTAACATATCCCCAAGGTCCATACATCATAATAAAGCAGGCAATGGCTAAAATATCTAGTATAAGAAATACAATTGTTTTAATCATTATTTTTCTTTTTTTCTTTTGTTTCTTTTTCATTTTCTTACTCCGTTTCATATGGATCTTCTATTGTACCTGATCCTTTAGTTAAAATACTTTTTTTAATACTTATACATGGAATTACTTTTGCTTTAGAAGATGTTTTTGTTTCTGTTACTGTACCATTATTATTAATTACATATACGCTATTGGTTGTTTTATCTATTCCTGTATTAGTAAAATAATTGGTTAATTCATCATTTAAAATTATATTTCCTATTGATGGTAGTGATACTTTAGTTTCTATAGTATTATTTAATATTTCACTATAACTGTTATCGTAGTAGTAATTAGCCCATTTACTACTATTGATGTTTTCTTTATATGATAGGGTATTTAGATATGTTTTATTTAAGTAATAAGCTAGAGTATTTGTTTTTGTATCATTGTGATAATAATTTGAATTTGAATATATATAAGTTAAATCTTTATTATTTGATTTAATATAATCATTTAGCATTAATTTTATTTCATCGTTATCATCATTTATTTCATATATTCTCCATATATCATTTCCTAATTTTACATAACTACCAAAGTAGTTATTTTTATCTTCTATTTTGTATGGATCATCTTTTGTACCATTACCGCTTATTAGGTTTGTAGATGAAGATAATGTTATTGTTACTTTAATTCCATAGATATCGTTATCACTATCAGTATCAACTTTTCCTTCATCATTTATATACCAATAATTACCTTTTGAATTTGTATTTGATAAATATGTGTATTTACTATTATTAATAAAGCTATTAGATGCTCCTGTATTTATATAGTCTGTTAGAGATGGTAGGGTAGCATATCTTTCATCGTATGTTTTATTACAAGTTGTTTTTTCTATTTTGTCTATACTATCTATACATACTTTATTTTTTAAGAGATCATGGGCTTTATTATTTAAGTTATCTTCAAATATTTCTTTTAGCCAGTTATTTATGTCAGAGTTTTCATAATCTTTACTATCTGTTTTTAGATATGTAAGGGGAGATTCTGATATTAAAGTTATTTCTTTTGTATTATTTATTTTTACTATTCTCCATAAAATATTTGAATACATTAAATAGTTGTTATCAGGATTTTTATAGAAATAATGATCTTGACTAACTTGTTTAAATGTATCTTTTTCATTATTTTCATTTAATATTATTTTTGCTAAGTTATTGTCATCTTTAACTTCTACTTTTTTATTATCTAGGTAGAAATATATTAATCTTCCTCCGTACCAGAATACACAAGTTATTATAAATATAAAACTTATGAAACAAAATATTTTTTGTATATTGATTTTTCTTTTTTTCATACAACACCACTTTCTAAAATATACTAGTTAATTATATCACTTAATGTCGTATTTTGGCAAGTTATCTGATTTACTTCATGTTAAAAAAATTAATTTTTTTCTTTACACTTTCTATATTCTATTGTATAATAAGTGCACGAGGTGTGAGAAAGATGGAAAAAGTTTACATATTTGGACACAGAAATCCTGATACAGATAGTGTTGCAGGTGCTGTAACATTGGCGTATTTAAAAAAGAAATTAGGTATGAATGCTGTACCTGCTGTACTTAGTTCTATCAATTTAGAGTCTAAGTTTGCACTTGATTATTTTAAGGTTCCAGAGCCAATATTTTTAAATGATGTTAGAATTAAAGTAAAGGATTTAAAGTATACTAAGAATTATTCTGTTAGAGAATATGAATCTATATATTCAGCATATTATAGAATGAATGAGGCTGGTATTAGTAAGATACCTGTAGTGGATTCAAGTAGAAAATTACTTGGTATTCTTAGTATGAAGGATATAGCTAAAGCTGAATTTAGTGGAAAATATGATGAAGTTGATACATTATATTCTAACGTTATTGAAACTTTAAGTGGAGATGAAATATTAAAATTTAATGATGATATTAAGGGTAGTTTGATTGTTGCAGGTTATAAGAGTACTACTATATTAGAAAGTATTAAAATGGATGATAGTACTGTTTTAATTGTTGGAAATAGACATAGTATTATTGAGCATGCTGTAAAATGTGGAGTTAAGTTAATTATTATTACTGGTGGCTATGATGTTAAGGAAGAGCATTTAAAGATTGCTATGGAGAATGGTGTTAATATTATTAGAACTCCTTATGATACTTTAACTACTACTAAGATGTTTCATTTAGCTAATAGAGTAGAAACTATCTATAATAATGAAAAGATATTATGTATTAATGAAAATGAAGATGTTAAAGAATTTGTTAATATTGCTAATAAGACTAGATATAGTTATTATCCTGTTTTAAATAAGAGTGATAAGTGTATGGGTATTCTTAGACTTAGTGATGTAGTGTTTGAGAATAAGAAAAAAGTTATATTAGTAGATCATAATTCTTATGAACAAAGTGCTATAGGTTTAGATGAAACTGATATTTTAGAGATAATAGATCATCATAATATTGGTAGCATTGGTACTAATATGCCAATTAGTTTTAGAAATATGCCTGTTGGTAGTACTTGTACTATTATATGGATATTATATAAGGAAAATAATGTAGAGATTCCTAAAGATATAGCAGGTATGATGTTATCAGGAATTTTATCTGATACTTTGATTTTAACTTCTCCTACAACAACTGATTATGATAAAAAAGCAGTTAAAATACTTAGTGAAATTGCTGGTGTTGATTATAAAGAATATGGTATGGAGATGTTAAAAGCTGGAAGTAGTTTAAAGGGTAAGACTAAGGAAGAAGTATTGTATACTGATTATAAGACTTATCCAGTTGGTGATAAAAAGATTGGTTTAGGACAAATTACTACTTTGAGTGTTGATGATATTTTGAATGAAAAAGATGAATATATTAAATTACTTAATGATACTGCAGAAGCTAATGGATATCATTTTATAGCATTGTTTGTAACTGATATTATAAAAAATGGTTCTTATGTGCTTTATAGTAATAGAGCAGAAGATATTTTAAGAGGTGCTTTTAAGAACGGTAAACTTACAGAAGGTACTTTCTTAAAAGGTGTTGTTTCTCGTAAGAAACAAGTATTACCTGGTATAATGTTAGAGATGGGTGAATAACTCGTCTTTTTTTCTTTATTTTTTTTAGAAAATGTGTTATATTTTTATTGTAGTATAGAGGTGAATATGATATGAATATGGTATATGATGATGGTGGATTAGTTAGGTATAGAGGAAATTCTTCTGGTTTTAATTATGATATTGAATGTAAAAAAAATAATGGAAAAACTAAGGTAATTATTGATAGTAATTTACTTAATAATTCTAATTACTTGTTTGGTTTTGGTAGGGTTTTGTTTAGTTCTTTAGATGATTTAAAAAAAATTGGTACTAAGTATTCTGATGCTAGTTTTGAATTTAGAGTCAACAATGAGAATGAATTATCTAGAGTTAAAGAAATTATTAATAAATATCCTACTATTAAGAGTAAGTGTAATGTTGTTAACAATGCTAAATCTAATAATTTAGCTAATAATATGGAAGAGAAGAAAGAAAAAAGGACTATAGAGAATTATATAAGAGCTAAACTTATTACTGTTAATAATAATGGTAAATTAACTAATAGAATTGTTAGAGCTAAGGATAGTGAAAGAGGAGAATATGTACTTGATAATGTTAATATGGATGATTTACAGAGAGAGTTTGATTTATTAGTTAATAGTGATTTATCTTTACTTAATTTAAGTGAGGAAGAGATTACTAATAAAGTTATAGATAGTTTAGAAATGAAAAGAAAAAGATATGATTTAGAGACTAGGGATAAGGTTGCTTCAATTGATGGCAAGGGAGATGCTATAATGAAGGCTGCTGGTATGGATTCTAGAATCAATACAGAGTTGGGTATGTCTATGAATGATCCTAGTGAGAGAAATGATAATTCATTTAAGACAGTTGAATCTAATGGTGATAATTATAATGTTGTTAATCCTTCTGTAAGCGAAGTATATGGTAATAATGTTACTATGGAGTCTAATTCTTCTATATCTGGTGATGTTAGTAGTGAAGAAATTGAAAAAAGGGATGAAGAAGTTTATTATTTAGATAGTTATAGTGGTGAGGTTTATAATAAAGATGGTGAGAAAATTGGTGTAATTGGTAATGAATTCTCTATTGATCCTAATGATAATTATTTGATACAGAAAACTGAAGATGAAAGTGTTAGGTTAGGACCAATAGATGATATTAATAATTTGGGTAAATCTAACGACATGAATAGACCTAAAGTTAGAAGACTAGAAAAACCAAGTGATTTAGATAATGCTGCTTTTGTTAATATGAATTCATTTATAGTACTTATTACAATATTTAGTGTTATGGCTATATTTTTATATTTAATTAGTAAGTAATTAAATATAAAAATTTTAGAAAAAGATATTTATAGTTTTAAAAGTTTACGGTTATAAATTTTAAAAGTTTACGGTTGAAAAGTTTAAAAGTTTACGGTTGATATTGAAAAGAGCACAATATTATGGTATCATTAAAATGAGGTGAGAAATGTGACTTTAAAAAAAGATGGTTATAAAGAAAGACTAATTGATAAGAAAATAGAAGAGTATTTAAAAATATTTGGTGCTGTATCTATTGTTGGGCCAAAGTGGTGTGGCAAAACGTGGACAAGTTTGAACCATGCAAAGTCAGTGAAATATATTAGTTCTAATGATAAAAAAATTTATAATCTTGCTATGTTAGATGCTAACTTGATTTTAGATGGAGATTATCCAATTTTGATTGATGAGTGGCAATTAGTACCTCATATTTGGGATTGTGTTAGAAGAAAATGTGATGAAGATAAAATAAAAGGAAAATTTATTTTAACAGGTTCAGCTACGGAAAAAATAAAAGAAATAAACCATTCAGGTGCAGGTAGAATTTGTAAGTTAGAAATGGGAACAATGTCATTGTATGAATCTGGAGATTCTGATGGTTTAATTTCTTTGAATGATTTATTTGATAATAAAAAAATTAATAATCGGGTAGTAAAAGATTTAACTTTAGAGGAAATTGCAAATTTAATTTTAAGAGGTGGATGGCCTGAAAATATTAATAAATCTGCTAAAGATTCTCAAATTATAGCTAAAAGTTATATAAAAGATATATTAGATAAAGATATAAATGAAATAGATAATAAAACTAGAAATAGGGATAAAATGGAGATGCTATTAAAATCGCTTGCTAGAAATGAATCTACAATCGTTTCTAATGAAAGAATAATAAAAGATATTATAGAAAATGATTTTGATTCAATTAATAAAGAAACAGTTGGGGAATATCTTGATGTTTTAAATAAACTTCACTTGATTAATAATCAAATTGCTTATAGTGCTAATGTAAGATCAAAAGATAATATTGGGACTTCCCCTAAAAGGCATTTTACAGATCCATCTATTGCTTGTGCTTTGTTAAATTTAAATTATAATAAAATGATAAATGATTTAAATACTTTTGGTTTTTTATTTGAATCTTTAGTAGAAAGAGATTTAAGAATTTATTCTGAGTATAATGATGGAGAATTAAGACATTTTAGAAATAATACAACAGGATTGGAAGTTGATGCAATTGTTTTAAATAGTGATGGGGATTATGGTGCTATTGAAGTTAAATTAGGATCTAATCAAATAGAAGATGCTAAAGCAAACCTTTTAAAGTTTTATGAAAAAGTTAATAAAAAACCGAAATTTATGTGTATTATATGTGGTTTATGGAATTGCATTGTAAAAGATAAGGAAACAGGTATATATATATTTCCAATTACTTCATTAAGGCCATAAATAATTATTGTAGTGTTAATTATGGTTCTTCGAAATTAAGGGGACCTGAAACAAATTAGTTATGCAAATTTGGGAATACTATATTTTGTATGGTATTCTCTTTTTGCTTTTCTAAATATATTTGTTATTATCATAATTCTAGATTTCATATTTATAAAATTTCTAAAACCAAAAGAAATTCTTTTAATTAATTTACAAGTGTTATTATTTCTTTCCATTACTCCATTACTATATGAATATTCTAAAGTGTTTTTAATATATTTAGAATATTTTTTAATGTCTTTAATGTCGTATACATAGGCAATATCCAAAAATAAAAGTTACAATTTGACCGTTAAGGAGGTTAGTTCAGGCTACGGACATATGTCCGTTTATTCTTCAGAATTTAGAGGTAATTTATTGCCATAAGCCTTTAATTGCTGTATAATAACCTATCAAGTGAGGCGAGGTTATGAGTAAAATATCACATGTGCAATATGATATAGAATATCATATTGTGTGGACTACAAAATATAGATACAGGGTTTTAAATGGAAAAATAGCATTACGAGCAAGGGAATTAATAAGACAAAGTTGCAATAGTATGGATGTAACAATAATAAAGGGCTCTATTGGTAAAGAACATATTCACTTGCTCGTAAGTTGTCCACCGAGCCTATCAGTATCAAAACTGGTACAGCAGTTAAAGGTAAAAACTTCTCGAAAACTACAAATGGAATATGATGAATTAAAAAGAAAATATTGGGGACAACATTTGTGGGCGAGTGGATACTTTTGCAGAAGTGTTGGTACAGTTACGAAAGATATCATAAAGAACTATATTGAAAATCAATCAGATGAATATAATGAGAATTTCAAAGTAATTGGGTAGTAAAAACTTCAGTGTGCTTACAGCATATAATACAAGCCTTGTACTTCTAGTGCAGGGTGCTTGACAAAATTCAATATTCTGAAGAACTTTATAGTTCTTTTTTTCTTGATATTTACGATTAATTATGATAGTATATTAGGCAAATTGGAGGGATTAATGTGAGAACTATTGATATTTCTAAAAAGAAATTTTCTAATTTACAACCATTAATACTATCTAATAAAATTGTTAATACAGAAGCAGTTATTTATCATTTTAGATATAGTAGTGATTATGATGGAGTATTAAAAAAACTTTATTTATCATCTGGTAATGTTTTTGCTAGTAAGCTATATACGATAGAAATGTTAAATTATTATAAAAGCATTTTACCAGAAAACTTTGTTATTCCGGATGCATTGGTTAGTGTTAGAGGTGAAATAGTTGGGTTTTGTATGCCTAAGATAATGGGCGATAATTTAAGTGTTTTACTTAGTGATGATAAAGTTGATTATAAGGAACAATTATTTTATTTAAAGTGTGTTGGTGAAGAAATAGAAAAACTAAATAATATTAGAAAATATTCTTGTTTAAAAGATATTTATTTTGGAGATTTACAAGAATGCAATTTTGTTGTAGATAGAAATCTAAAAAGATTATTTGCAGTTGATTTGGATAGTTGTAAAATAAGTGGTAATGTAGCAATGGCTTCTAGATATTTAAATTCAAAGGCGTTACTTAATTCTACTATAAATAAGTATATTATAAATAAAGATGATAATGTTTTGGCTTATATTATTCCTACAATTAATAGTGATTTATATTGTTATAATATTATGGTTTTAAATTATTTATATGGTGATAATATTAATAATTTAAGTGAATCATCTTTTTATGATTATTTGAATTATTTAAGATATATTGGGATAGATTCTAATTTGTTAGATAGTTTTAGTAAATTAGTGAAATATAAAGATAATGATAATGTTAGTTGCTATTTAGATTCTCTTAATAGGGAGAATATTTGTAGGGCTAAAGGTTATGTATATAGAAAAGTTTTGGAGAAGTAGGAGGTTATGGTATGAAAAAGAGTAATAATATTAAATTTATTTCTTCTAGGGAAAATGGTATATCTTTTATTAAAAATTCTATAAAAGATGTGGAGAAGAGTATAAAAAAGGGAAATATAAGTGATATTATTTATTTAAATAATTTATATAATGCTTTATCTAATATTAGTAAGTAGTTAGTAAATGTTAACTATATAATATGTATTGTAGGGCAAAAAGATAAAAAAGGACTTTCATATTGGTTCTTTTTTTGGTATAATACATTAGGAAGAGGTGAAAGAAATGAAAATATTATCTGTAAATGCTGGAAGTAGTTCTTTGAAGTTTCAACTATATGAAATGCCTGAAGAAAAGGCTCTTATTTCTGGTGTATTTGAAAGAATTGGTATAGGTAATAGTTTTTATACTATTAAATTAAATGGAGAAAAGATTAAAAAGGAAGCAGAACTTAAAGATCATAAGGATGCTTTTGAGATTCTAGTTAAGGAATTAATTGATAATAAAGTTATTAATTCTTGTGACGAAATTAAGGCTGTTGGTCATAGAACAGTTCAAGGTGGAGAAAAGTATGATCACACTGTTGTTATTGATGATAGTGTTATTGGTGATATGGAGAAATATGCACCACTTGCTCCTTTACATAATCCTGCTGCTATAGTAGGTATTAAGGCTAGTCAAGAAGTATTTCCTGATGCTTTACAAACTGCTGTATTTGATACTGCATTTCATGCTACAATGGATGAAGTTAATTATATTTATCCTGTTCCATATGAATGGTATACTGAATATGGTGTTAGAAAATATGGTATGCATGGTACTAGTCATAGATATGTATCTGCTAGAATGAATGAAATTTTAGGCAAGAAAGATAGTCGTATTATTACTTGTCATATTGGTAATGGTGCTTCTATTTCTGCTGTTGTTAATGGAAAATGTATTGATACTTCTATGGGACTTACTCCTAATGCTGGTGTTATGATGGGTAGTCGTTGTGGAGATATAGATTGTAGTATTATTCCTTATATTATGGAACAAACTGGTATGTCTAGTAAGGAAGTAGATAATGCTTTAAATAAGAAGAGTGGTCTTTTAGGTGTATCTGGTGTTAGTAGTGATTCTAGAGATATAGAAGATGGATGCAATAATGGTAATCATAGATGTATTTTAGCACAAGAGATGTATGTTAGAAGAATTATTAATTATATTTCTATGTACTATGTAGAAATGGGTGGCGCTGATGCTATAGTATTTACTGCTGGATTAGGTGAAAATTCTATTTCTACTCGTAAGCAAATTATTGATGGTCTTGCTGCTTTAGGTATTAAACTTGATGAAAATGCTAATAATTGTAGAGGTAAAGAAGTAAAAATTAGTAGTGATGATTCTAGTGTTTTATGTTATGTTATTCCTACTGATGAAGAATTAATGATTGCTAGAGATACTTTTGAGTTAGTGTAGTTTATGATAAATAATATATATAAGAAAATTTATAAGCAAATAAAGAAATATGATACTATTGTTATAGTTAGACATATTGGTGCTGATCCTGATGCTTTGGGAAGTCAATTTGCTTTGAAAGAAATAATAAAAAATAAATACCCTAGTAAGAATGTTTATGCTATTGGTAATCCATCTACTCGTTTTAAATTTATGGGTACTTTGGATAAGGTAGAGGATATTGATTGTCATAATGCTATGCTAATAGTGTTAGATGTTCCAGATTTGAAAAGGATAGATGGCGCTAATCCTAGTGATTATGGCTATGTTATTAAGATAGATCATCATCCTAAAATAGATGAATTTGGAGATATTGCTGTTATTGATGATAGTGCTTCTTCTACTTGTCAATTAATACTTGAATATGTATTTGCTAATAAGATTAAGATTGATAATTCTACTGCTAATTTATTATATTGGGGTATTGTATCTGATACTGGTAGATTTATGCATCCTTATACAACTCTTAGAACTTTTGAGTTAGTATATAAGATGATAAAGATGACTAATATTGATTTTACTTCTTTATATGAACCTTTATATATGAGACCATTATCTGAGGTTAGATTTCAGGGATATATTTATGATAATATGACTGTTACTGATAATGGTGTTGCATATATTAAGATTGATGATAGTTTATTAAAAGAGTATGGTGTAGATACTGCATCTGCGGGAAATATTATTAGTGAACTAAAATGTATTAATGAATTATGGATATGGGTATTTTTAACTGAAGATAAAAAAAGCAATTTAATAAGGGCTAATATAAGATCTAGGGGTCCTTATATAAATGAAATTGCTAGTATCTTTGGTGGAGGAGGTCATAAGCTTGCTGCTGGAGCTAGACTTACTAGTTGGAAACAAGCTGATGATTTGATTAAAGATTTAGATGAACTTGCTAAAAAGTTTTTAGAAAGTTCTTCTGAGTAATATACTTAATAATACTAGTAATTAATTTACTGGTATTATTTTTTTTAATATGTTAAAATTTAATTGGTTTTGTTATATTATTTTAGTAAATTAGTAGTATATTTGTTATCGTTTGAATGATTTAAAATGCTTTTTATGTTTATTTTATATACAAATATTTATTAACAGTTAATATATATAGGTG
>CAVJSY010000044.1:0-3110 GCA_963652285.1 Oribacterium sp. | reverse complement strand
GTATTAATAGTAATTATAATCATTTTAGGTTCCACAGCATCTTTTAATATATTAAGACTACTAGATTGGAATAAAGATAATAATAAAACAAATGATAATATTGATAAAATTAGCAATACAAAAACTGAAGAAATTAAAGATGATGAAAACACAGAGTTAATATCTACCCCTGATGATAAAGAAAGTGATTATTGGTACTACATAACATTCCCCTTAATAAAAGTTGATTTTACTGAATTAATAAAAAAGAATGAAGATACTGTAGGTTGGATAAATGTAAACAATACAAACATTAATTATCCTGTAGTCCAAAGTACTGATAATAATTATTATTTAACACACTCTTACGATAAAGAAGAAAATGAAGCTGGATGGGTATTTTTAGATTATAGAAATAATAAAGATTTTACCAGTAAAAATAATATAATATATGCCCACTCAAGATTAGATAAAACAATGTTTGGATCATTAAGTAAAGTATTAAAACAATCATGGTACAAAGATAAATCTAATCACATAATAAGATTATCTACTCCTACAGAAGATAGTTTATGGCAAATATTTTCAGTATACGTAATAAAAGAAGAAACATATTATATAACAACATCTTGGTCCACAGATACAGAATATTTAGATTTCCTAAATACTATTAAAAAAAGAAGTAAATATAACTTTAATACAGAACTAAATACAAATGATAAAATACTAACTCTAAGTACCTGTTATTCAGATACAAAAAGAACAGTAGTACATGCAAAATTAATAAAAAGAAATAAAAGATAAGAGACTAATCAATCACTTAGTCTCTTTAAACATTTTCCAAGGTCTAACCTTATCTCCAACTCTCTTATATATAGCAAGTAATTCATTATCCTTATCAATAATCATAGCAACTTCCTCATCAAATATTGAATCTAATACCTGACCATTAATAATCTTAAATCTCACATCATCATTAACTATAACTTTTTTATAATTTAAAACATCTATCGGATTTAATAACTTATAATTTCCTTTTTCTATATCATTAATAGTATAACAATTATCAATAACAAAATTACCTTGTTTTATTCTTCGTAAATTTTTCATAGTAGCATAACTACCTAAACTATGACCAATATCTCTAATTAAACTTCTAATATAAGTTCCTTTACTAACATCACATCTAATACTAAATTCTAAATAACCATCATTATTTTTCTTAACTGAAGATTCTAAACTCAAACTATTAATTCTAACTTTTCTTTTAGGTAATATTACATCTTCTCCATCTCTAGCATATTCATGTAACCTCTTTCCATTTACTCTTACTGCAGAATATTTTGGTACCTCTTGCTCTATAACACCAACAAATTTTTCTAATACTCTAGTTATATCATCATCATTAATAATTTTATCACTATTACTACTACATACAACATTACCAGTTACATCAAGAGTATCTGTTTCATATCCCAACACAACCGTAGCGTCGTATACCTTTTCATCACAAATAAGAATCTCAACAAGTTTTAAACACTTACCAACACATATTACTAATACCCCACTAGCAATAGGATCCAAAGTACCAGTATGACCAACCTTCTTAGTGCCAAGAATTTTACATATCTTATTAACAACATCCCTACTAGTACAATCTTTAGGCTTATCAACTAATAATATCCCATTCATAGTGCTTTATAAGTTTCCTTTAATACCGCTTTTTTAAATTCTTCCAAAGGCATATTTACTACACAACCAGCAGCCCTACTATGACCGCCTCCACCAAATACCTTAGCAATCTCAGCAACATCAACATATTCATTTGATCTAAAAGATACCTTAAAACCATCTTCATACTCTCTAGCAAAAATAGAGACCTCTACTCCCTCAATATTTCTACCAATATCAACTATACCTTCGTGGTCTCCAGTATCAGCATTAACTTTCTTTTCATCTTTCATATAAACATAAGTAAAGGCTATTCTATTTTTATTAAAAAACTCTAACCTATCATTAGCAATTCTACTAAGTAAAAATTGAGCCTTAGTTTGAACCATAAATACTTTCAAATATATTTCACTAATATTAACACCTAATAAATACATATCAGCAGCAAAATTAAAAGTTTCATTAGTAACAGAAGCATATCTAAATCCACCAGTATCAGTAATAATACCAACCATCAAACATTCTCCAATTTCCTTAGTTATAGTAACATCTAACTTCTTCAAAAGTTTAATAACTGTCTGCGCTGCAGCAGGACTTTTTCCCTCAACATAGTTAGAATCTGCATAAAAAGTATTACTAGCATGATGATCTAAAGAAACAGTATAATCACACTTATCAAAAACACCATTAGGATCATATAATCTTTCCTTAGAAGCACAATCTAAACATATTGCCAAATCATACTTACCATTAACCTCACTTTTTATATCACCAATATTACTCAAAAATTCAAATACCCTAGAATATTTATCACACACAACATCAACATCTTTACCCAGTTGTTTCATACTAAGATACATCGCCAAACTACTTCCAACAGCATCTCCATCAGGAGACTCATGAGTAAAAATAACTATTCTTTTTGAACTAGATATTTTCTCAATAATTTCACTTAATTCTATTTCACTATTCATTATTAATCTTCTCTATTATATCTTCTATCTTGTTTCCATATTCAATAGAATCATCATATACAAAAGTTAGTTCTGGCATTTTTCTAATATCTACTAAATCACATAATTTTCTTTCAATAAACTTAGAAGCATTATTTAAAACTTTTAAAGTTTCTTCTCTAGAATTATCATCTAAACAAGTAAAATATACTTTAGCATAAGATAAATCACTAGATATTTTTACATAAGTAATAGTAACAAAATTAATTCTAGTATCCTTAATTTCTTCTCTAATAATCTTACTAATCTCTATAGCAAATTTATTTTGTAATCTTTCAATTTTTACACTCATAAAAATCCTTCTTTCCAAAATAATTATAACAAAATAAAATAAAATTGACAAGTAACTAACATTATATATGTATATCTGCACAAATTTAATATTTATAAGTGCACCTACCCGCTATAAAATAGATTAAAAGAAAAAGAATATATAATCAAATATAC
>CAVJSY010000043.1:0-3731 GCA_963652285.1 Oribacterium sp. | reverse complement strand
ATTTTATATTATCCAGGAGCATCTACAGGTGATACATTTGACTGCCTTAGTCAATTCTTTCACCGTGATGAATCATGGAGTATAAAAACAATGAATCTTCTAAATGAAGATGTATATATAAACAAACATCACCCACCATTATTCACAATAGTATTAGGTCTTGTATTTAAATTAGGTAATTATTTTAAAGATTTTACCTTAGGAGCATTAATATATACAATACTACAAGTAAGTTTATTATTAATTATATTTTCATTTATATTACATTATATGAAAAAAAATAAAGTACCATTATGGATAAGAATATCATCAATCTTATTCATAGGCCTTACCCCCACAATCGCAGCATATGCAATAACTGCTATAAAAGATACACCTAATGCTATATTTACAGTATTATATGTGGTATTTTTATTACAAATAGTAAGAAACTATGATAGTATATTTAAAAATAAAATAAGATTATTATTCCTTTTAATAACAATGTTATTAGTATTAATGTTAAGAAATAATGGTTTCTTTACAATAATATTATCTTTTCCATTTTTAATTATAAATTATAAGGAAAAATGGAAAAAGATAATGTTTGTATTAGTATTACCATTAACAATATTCTATCTCTATGATAAAGTATTATTACCAAATTTAGATGTAACAGATGCAAGTATAAAAGAAACATTAACAGTACCATTTATGCAAGTAGCAAGAGTAGTAAAATATAATTCATCTAAAATATCTGAAAGTGATAAAGAAATAATTAATAAAGTCTTATCATATGAGGCAATGACTGATAGTTATAACCCTAATTTAGCAGATACAGTAAAAGATACATATAATAAATATACAACCAAAGAAGAACTAAAAGATTTCTTTAAATTATGGTATAAATATTTAAAGAAATATCCTTTAGTATATGTAGAATCTTTATTAAATAGTACTTATGGATATTTCTTTCCAGAAGTTGGGGAAGATTATGCAACCTTAGCAGTAGATGCTAGAGTAGGTAAAGATACTTATATAAATATTGAATCAATAGATAAATATAAAGATTACAGAAAAGTATCATACAAAATAAATAAAATAGTATCATCATTACCATTTCTATGTTTCTTTAATCATGTAGCATTTTATGACTGGTTCTTAATATTCACATCATTTTATATAATTAAAAAGAAAAACTATAAATATCTAATACCACTATTACCACTTATATCAGTATTATTGGTCTGTTTAGCATCTCCAATAAACGGAAGCTTTAGATATATATTACCAATAGTATTTTCAATACCAATAATACTTACAATTATATATTATACATATAAGGAAGATATAAAATATAAGCAAAAAGAAGTATAAAAAATTATAATAATTTCTCTTTTTTTGAGTATCAATAAAAATTTAAACAAATAATAATAAAAATACTTGCTTTTTAAAAACTATTTTGCTATACTTATTATTGTAAGGAGGATAGATAAAAAATGAATAATGAAAAAAATAATGGAAAGGGAATATTCTATGGTGTAATTGGTGTAGCTACATTAATAGTTGCTATCATCGGTGCAACATTTGCATACTTTACAGCATCACAAACAAATAATGAGAAAATTACAGGTAATGCTGCAACAATTAGTTTTGGATTAAACGTTGAAAAAATAACAACTGTAGATGACACTAAAGGTGGTTTAATACCAATGACTGATGGTATGTTAAATAACGCTGTTACAAATGCAAGTAACAAAGGAGTTTGCGTAGATGATACAGGAGCTGCAGTTTGTCAAATTTATAAAATAACTATTACTAATACTGGTAGTGCTGCAATATTTCTTGATGGATATGTAAACCTTGTTGGTGGATTAGGATATGTAACAAATACAGTTGCTGATAACTATGATGATAATCAAGCAACAACAATGAGATGGGCTCAAGTATTTGCTGGCGGTACAACAGAAGCACCAACATACACACTAAGTGGTACACCTACATTAGCAACAGGAGCTGAAAATATAGCTACATTTACAGGTATTACTCAAACAGGAACATCAAATATTGGTTTGGATAGTGAATTTGCTACAGGTAAATATACATATAATACCAATGAATATGATTACATTAATAAAAACTTCATGAGATTAAGTGGACATAAAAAGAGTGGTACAACAGATTTGGACTCTGCTAATGAAGACAACACATATACAAGAACTGGCGATACTAATTCTGCATTAGTATTTAATCAAAGACTTGAAGCCAATACTGCATCAAGTGGTAAAGAACAAGTTTTATATATAGTAGTATGGCTTTCTGAAACAGGAACAAACCAAACTGCAGGAGCTCAAGCAGCAAGCGCAACAAGTGCTAATGCAGAAGCAACAAATTTCTTTAAAGGAAATGTAGTATTCTTATCAGCAGCTGGTGGAGAAGTTTCTGCAACATTCAACGGAACAACAAGAAGACCTGCTACAGACAACAACGCTGGATAAAAATAAAAATATTTTAAATACAACCTTAGGGTTGTATTTTTTTTTATATTTTGATAAAATATAAATAGATAATAAAGGAGCATAAGAAATGAAAGATAACTTAGAAATAAGAAAAAAAATATATTTTTCAATTATATGTTTTGGATTAGTAGTAACAACAATAACTGCTACATATGCGTATTTTGCAGCAACAAAAACATCTGATAAAGTATTATTAGGAGAAACACAAACCTATTCATTTGGTTTATCTGTAGAAAAAATAACAAATGCAGATAATTATGGATTAATTCCAATGTATGATGAAAGAGCAATTGAAGGACTTGCTAATAATTGTGTTGATATGAATAATTTTGGGGTATGTCAAATATACAGAATATCAGTAACTAACACAGGTAATAGTAATATATATTTAGATGGATATTTATCATTAACTACAGTTACAGAAGATGAGATGAGATTTTTAAGAGTATATTATGATGGAGATGAATTTTGCTATAATGAAAACTGTGATAAAGATATAGAACCTAATATTAAAACAGGTATAACATCTACAACAGATAATAATTATAATAGAGAAAATGATGTAAATACCTTACTAGTAGAAAGTAATCAAGATAACGAAAATGATGCTTTAAAGCCAGAAGAAAAAAGAGATTATTATGTATTAATTTGGTTGCATGATACAAATAAAAAACAAAATGAACTAAAAGGACAAGAAAATTTTTTCTCAGGTAAAGTAACATTTATATCATCTCAAGGTAGTGAAATAACCGCAGTATTTTAGGAGGTATTATGAATAAGAAGAAAATGATTTATACAATATTGATTTGTATTAATATTGTAATATTATCCATAGGATCAACATATGCTTATATTTCTGCATCAGTATCATCAAAAAAAGATGATATTCAAACATCATCAGGTAATTTTTCAATAAATCTAGATATCACCCCTATAGCGCCATTAAATAACAATACAATGATACCTATGAAAGATGATTTATCAGAAAAAGCATATTATGGATATAATAATAATTCTTGTATAGATAAAAATGGGGCTACAGTATGCTATTTATATGAAATTAGAGTATATGATTATAATAAAAATCAAGAATTTGTAAGTGCTTCATTAAATATAGAAACATCTAATATCACTAATCTAAGCTTTAGAATATTTGATGAAGAAGGAAATAATATAATAATTACAAAAGATGAAGAAAATCCATATATAAAAAAAATAGAGTCAGGAATTGAT
>CAVJSY010000042.1:0-4077 GCA_963652285.1 Oribacterium sp. | reverse complement strand
TAGGACTAGGAACAGACTCAATTAACCTTAAAATACCTTTAGTATCTAATGTATCAGTTTCACGATATTTACCGTCAGATGCTAACAATTTGAAACGTACGATATTATCGTACACTTGACTTCCTTCATTAATTAACTTCTTTTTTAAATCACTCCAATATCTTTTTGGAATATTACTACCAGTTAAAGCACTTATAACATCAATAACACTAAAATAATAATCACATTTTTCACTATTCCATATACTCCTAATAGTATTACCATCAAATAAATTTGAGATTGTTTCTAATTTTTTTTCATTCATATTATCATTTTTCCTTTCATCTTGCCTTCATACATATAGTATCATAAGATACTAAAATTGTAAATAGTTTCTTATTAAAATCTTTTAATTTATTTTTTTCATATAATTTTAAGTAAAAAAAACGGCTATAGATAATATAAATCTAAACCGTACTTTTAATTAATAAAAATTATAAACATTTAATTTTAACATTCACACTATTATCAATAACTTTTCTACCAATAGAACTATAATATACATTGAATTTTTCAATATCAGCTAATTTATAACAATTTCTACCATCATAAATTCTAGCAGAATTCATTAATTCTTCATATTTAGAAATATCATATGTTTTTATGCTATCCCACTCAGTCATAATAAGAACAGCCTCAGTACCAATAATAGTATCATCAATATTAGTGTAATAACTAATATTTTCAGTTAAAGAACTATTATTTAATCTTAATGATATTTCACTTTTAAAATTATTTATTGATATAGGATCATATGCTTTAACAATAGCACCTGCTTTCAATAATAATTCTACATTATACAAAGATGGAGCCTCTCTTAAATCATCGGTACCGGGTTTAAAAGTTAAGCCAAGAACTGCTATAACCTTTCCATTTAAATCTCCAAAATCATCAACTAAATTATTATAAAGTTTTATTTTTTGTTTTTCGTTAACATCAATACAAGCCTTCACAGTTAATAAATCACTCTCAACCATAGAACTCAAATGATATAAAGCTTTAGTATCCTTAGGAAAACAACTACCACCATAACCAATACCAGCATTTAAAAACTTCTTACCAATTCTCGAATCAAATCCCATCCCCTTAGAAACATCTTTAATATTAGCTCCTAATTTTTCACATAAATTTGCTATTTCATTAATATATGAAATTTTTAATGCTAAGAAATTATTAGAAGCATATTTAATCATTTCAGCACTTCTTCTATTAGTAGATAGTAAAGGTACATTATATGGCTCTTTAGTTAATGGCTCATACATTTTTAACAATATCCTTTCAGCTCTCTTAGACTCAGTACCAATAACAATTCTCGATGCATACAAAGTATCCCTAACAGCTGTCCCTTGAGCCAAAAACTCAGGATTACTAGCAACATCAATCTTAATACCACTTTTAACATTTTCTTTTAAATATTTTTCTATCTCATCATTTGTTCCAATTGGAACAGTAGATTTAACAACTACCACAACATCATTTTTAACAGATTCTGCAATTTCTTTACAAACACCATAAACATAATTAAGATTTGCAGAACCATCACTATTCTCAGGTGTGCCAACACCTATTATAATAACATCTGCATCTTTATAAGCATTCTTATAATCAGTGGTATAAATAAGCCTACTTTTATTTTTGTTCATCAATTCTTCCAAATCCAACTCATAAATAGGACTTTTTCCATTTCTCATTAATTCTATCTTTTTTTCTTCAATATCAACACATGTAACATTATGACCAATATTGGCTAATGCTACTCCTGTTACCAACCCTACATATCCAGTTCCCGCTACTGCTATTTTCATTACAATTACCTCCTTAATAAATACTTAAATTACCACTAGTAGGATAAATTTGTATATAAGTATTACCATCATTAACAACCAATTCTTCAGCACTAGATTTTATTTTATAGATAGTTTTATCATTTTTACTACTTTTACTCCAAGTAATTGGTATACTATATCCATTAGATATATAATATCCATCACCACTTCCAACATTATCTATTTTTTGATATAAACAATATCCATGATCACAATAACTAGAATAATTAATACCATATATAATAATATTCTTAACTTTATACTGTTCCCCAGTAACTAAATCAACATTTTTAATATCATTCATACTCCTTAAATATACTTTATTATCACTATCATAAACATAATTAGAAGTCCTATAATCAGAATATTTAACACTTATATTATTAGCGCTTTTACTACCTTCTATTTTAGATAAATCTATTTCTTTAGCACTATATTTAAGTAAACTTTTAGTTTCAGCAGTAGTTCTATATTTCCTATTACTTAATCCCTCATCTAATAATTTAGTAGAAGTAAATAACTTATGTTCCCATGCTCTATCCAAAGAAATATCTCTAAACCCATATTGACTATCAACATCAACATCATCAATATTTTCATTAGTTATTCTT
This sequence comes from Oribacterium sp., assembly GCA_963652285.1. Classification (GTDB taxonomy): domain Bacteria; phylum Bacillota_I; class Bacilli_A; order RF39; family UBA660; genus RUG11198. The sequence goes on along the minus strand of CAVJSY010000042.1, from coordinate 1,601 downwards.
TTCAGTGCATCTTCAGCACCTCCAGCATGAACATATATTGCATCATTCTCATATACATAATCTAAATATTGAGTTCTAGCACTTCTAACAGATCCAACCTTATCTACATCAGTATCTTTAAATAAAGCAAGCATTCTAGTAATACCACCCTCAACCATTAATTCATATACAATATATGCCTTATCAAGTCCAGATTGAGGTAAAGCTGAATTATGACAATTAATCATAACAGCATAAGGTCTAGTATCACTATCAACATCAATTATAGTGACCTTCTTTTCATCCTTAACTTCTTCTTTAATATTATCTATTTTATCGTTATCAGCAGTTTTATTATTTTTTTTACCTACAACAAAATATACTCCTACACCAATACCAGCAAGTAATAAAATACCAAGTATAATAAATTTATGTAAATTATTATGCTTCTTTCTCCTTCTAATTTTCATACTTACCTCCAGAAAAATATAATATTAATTATTCATCAACCCATTAATTATTCTGCTATCAATCTTTTCAAATATTGATTTTATAATTTTTTTAACACTTTTTTCATAATCTTACTCCTTAAATTTTAATAATATACTTTCTATCAAATATTTTGTATGAATTCTCGTTTCTTTATAAAATAATGGTACTATAAAACAAGTCAAAAATTCTGTAACTAATGTTGCAATAATAGCACCATACATACCAATTTTCTGAATTAAAATATAATTTAAGACTATATTAGTAATAACACCAAAAAACATAATTTTTTTAGTATATTTCCCTTTATTTTCTGCAACAAGCCATATCCCCCGAGCTACTCCTAATTGAGATAGAGGTACATACCAAATTAATATCTTTAAAGCCTTACCTGCAATCGCGTAATCACTACCATAAATTATATTAATAATTGTTTTGCTAAATATAGCTATTAAAAAAGCAAAAATTACACACAGATAAAAAACTAATGCATATGTTTGTTTTAATCTTTTCAAAAAATTTTGATTTTGTTTTTTTAATTCAAAAATTGATGGTCTCAATGATGTGATAATTGCATCAGGTATAAATGTCCATATTGAACACACAGCTAAAGTAGCAGAATAAAATCCCAATTGATTTTCATCAATCATAGAACCAATCATTATTTTATCTATTTGTGTATATATTGTTACCATTAAACCAGAAATTATAAAATGATAACTATTTTGTAATAATTTATTTCCTAATTTAAAATTAACTTTCAATTTTTGAGTTGAAACCTTTTTATAAAACAAAACTAATAATATTGCAATTATTAAACTATCTAACACATTAGATAATGCAAACCATAACACTGATTTTCCTGTTATCAACAAAAAAACTTTATACATAGCAACAATAAAATATGAAATTGATTTTGCAATTGATACATATTTTGATTGAAGATGTGATTGAAACCAATAATCTAAAATATTAAATGTTTGAAATATAATAGTAAATGATTGCAATAAAGAAGAAATTAAAATTAATTTAGAATTAATATTTAGTATTATAACTAATATCAACATAACAATAATAGAAATAATACCTGAAATTATTCTCATAAATAAAGAAGTTCCTAATAATTCTCCTTC
>CAVJSY010000041.1:0-4421 GCA_963652285.1 Oribacterium sp. | reverse complement strand
TAAAAAAATAAAAGATTATAGTATAAGATTTTGTAGTGTCCTAAATGTGATAGCAAACATGATAGAGATTATAATGCTGCAAATAATATACTAGATAAGGGAATAGAATTATTACTTGTCTAATTAAATTATATATAGGGTAGGAACTATCCGAGTTTATGTCTCTTTACATTAATAATGGTATTATTAAATGGAGAAAATTCTAATAGTGATATTAGAAGCATGCGATTTTAAATCGTGTGAGGTTCACGCCTTAGAAGCAACAGCAAAAACTTGTCTGCGACATAATCAAATAACTGAAAAAGAATTTAATACCTTAATGAGAAAGTACGGGTGGTATTGTGATTAAAATATATAATTTTGATAACTTAATTTCAAGTGGAGTAGGATACGGAGGACATGGTGGATCTAAAAAAGGAATAATATTCGAAAATGAAAGGTGGTTTTTAAAATACCCAAAGTCTACAAAAAGCATGAGAGATGTAGCATTTTCTTATACAACAACACTAATTTCAGAATACATTGGCTCACATATCTATTTGTCAGTTGGTATAGATACTCATAAAACAAAAATAGGTATTGCAAATGGAAAAGTTGTAGTAGCATGCAAGGACTTTTTAACCCCAGAGGAAGCAATATTTGACTACAACTCCATAAAAAATGAGTATGATGAAAAAACAGAAAATATTTTAGAGAGTATTTCATCTTCTATATTAGATAATACAAGTAACAATTTAGAAGAAATAATGGTAGTAATGGAGAATAATCCATATTTTAAAAAAGTACCAGAATTAAAAGATAGATTTTGGGATATGTTTATAATAGATGCTCTAATAAATAATAATGATAGAAATGAAGGAAATTGGGGATTAATCGTAAATAGACAAACCGGTAACCTAAAAATTGCTCCTGTTTATGATAATGGAGCAGCATTTTATAATAAGGCAGATAATCAAAAAATAGAAAGTATTTTAAATAATCCCACTAAACTAAAGCAATCAGCATATGATAGTGATATTTCTATCTTTAGGTTTAATGATAAAAAAATAAATCCCCTAAAATTTATAGAGTCAAAAATGAATGATGATTGTAATAAAGCAATTATTAGAATTGCTCCCCAAATAAATTTAGAACAAATAAAAAATATAATTAATGAAATTACAGAAACTTATGGAGAGTATAAAATAATTAGTAAAGAACAAAAAGAGTTATATTACAAAGTTTTAGAATTAAGATATGAATCTGTATTATTACCAATATATAATGAATTAAAACAAACTACATATTAAGAAATGCGGTGAATTATGATAAACAACTACTTAAAAGATAAATTAGGTATATCTCTAACAGAAGCAGCAATAAAGGTTAATGTTACATGGTTAAAAGAATTAGAGACAAACTATAACAATAAAAAAAAGCAAGATAACTCACAAGAATATTTAGATTTATTAAATGAAAGAATTTTCTTAGTAAGAAAAGATGTAAGAGAAATGAAAGCATCAATTATTGAAAGAACAAACAATATTAAAAATAAATCTATATTTGATATATCATTATTATTTGTTATAAAACTAATAGTAAGTAAACATTATAATTTAGAATATAAGTTCTTAACTATTACAACCAATCTCAATAAACAAAGTAAAAAAGTATACTTACTAGTTAGTTCAAATATAGATAAATTACCAGAGTATGAAAGCCCAGAATTTTGGGAATACGTAAATAACAAAAATATATTTGTGTTAGGTAACATAGCAGAAAAAAAGAATGATCCCCAATATTTATCCCTATATCCTAATAAAAAATCTTTAAAATTAAACACTTCAGCATTTTCATCTGATGCAGAATTAGCAGAAAAAATATTTTATTTTTTAAATGATTTAATACTTTTAAAAATTGATAAAAATAAAGATGAATTAACACCTGAAGAAATATATTCTATATATAATAAAATAATTAATGAAAGACCTAAAACTAAAAAAATTAGTAAAACAAAAAAAGTATAAAAATAACTATTTTATTTATAATAAATATGAAAGGATGATTTATTATGAATGAAAATAATGAACTACTATTATATATCTATGAAAATGCAAGTATGGGAGTAAAAAGTACAACTACCTTAATAAGAACAATAAACAACAAAGATAACAAAATAAAAAAAATACTAGAAGGTCAGTTAAAAGGATATGAAAACTTTGTTAAAGATAGCGAAAAATTATTAAAAAAATACAAAGTAGAAAAGAAAGAAAAAGGATTTATTAAAGATATTTCATCATATATGGGAATTAAAATGGAAATGTTAAAAGATAATAGTGATGCTAGAGTAGCAGATATGCTAACAAAAGGTTTTACTATGGGTAATCTTGACATAACAAAAAAAATAGATATGTATGCTAGTGATGCTGATAAAGACATATTAAATCTAGCAAAAAAATTATTAGATTTTGGGAAAGAAAATATAGAATTACTAAAACCATACTTATAATATAGGAGGGAATATGAAAGCATTAGTAACAGGAGCAAGTTCTGGAATTGGAAAGTCTATCGCAGAATATTTATTAAGTTTAGGATATGAACTATATGTAGTATCAACAGATAGAAAAAAACTAGATAATATCTATAAAGAATATAAAAATAAAGTAAAAAAAATAGAAACAGATTTAAGCATTCCTGATAATTGCATAAAACTACATAAACAATTAGAAAAAGAAAATATTGATATACTAATAAATAATGCTGGATTTGGAGATGCAGGTAATTTTACAGAAACATCACTATCCAAAGAATTAAATATGATTGATTTAAATATAAAAGCATATCATATATTAACAAAATTGTTCTTAAAAGATTTTACTAAAAGAAATTATGGTAGAATATTAAACGTGGCCTCAATGGCAGGATTTATGCCCGGTCCATACATGGCTACCTATTATGCTACTAAATCATATGTTTTAAATTTATCACTAGCAATTAGCGAAGAATTAAAACAAGAAAATAGCAATGTAAAAATATCTGTATTTTGTCCAGGACCAGTAACTACTAATTTTAATAAAGTAGCAAATGTAAAATTTAACATAAAACCTATAAGTGCTACTTATGCTGCTAGATATGCAATAGATAATATGTTTGCAAATAAACTAGTAATAGTGCCACCAAATATGAAATTAAATAGAGTATTAACAAAAATATCTCCAATAAAATTAACACTATTAGTAGAATCAAAAGTTCAACATAGAGTTTCAAATTAACTAAAAAAAGATGCACCTATAATATTGCATCTTTTCTTATTTTTTGATATAATTTTAACAGAAAGTAGGTGATGTATATGGAATATATTTTATCTAATAAGATTATTTTGTATACATCATTTTTGTTAACTAAAAGTGAAATGGGGGGGGGTTCAATCTATAGTATTAATAGTATTATAGGTTTTACACTACATCCCAATATATATGAATATACTAATAGTTTAGTGAATACTAAGCTGTTTTGTTATCTCCTAAGGGAGGTGACTTTATGAAGAAGATTGGTAATATACTATTTTTATATTTCTTTGTATTTGTAATGTGTATGGGAGCCTCTTTTGCATGGTATGCTTGGAAAGGTGATGAGGTATCAGTAAGTGTTAATTTTGCTGATTTAGATCCATATATTAAATATACACCTCTTACTATAAAAGATAGTGATAAGAATAAAACTCTTACTGAGAGTAGTAGTTATACTGGTGGTAAGTGTTATAATTTAGAATTTAATAAGAATACTAATGGAGATAATTTAGAGGTATATGGTCAAAATTATTTGAAAGTTTCTTCTGTTACAAATTCTAATATTTTTAAAGCATCTAATTTAAAATGGACTTTAGTAAGTGTTACTGGGAATACAGAAACAGAGATTAGTTCTGGTAATTTTGTAGGAGAAGATATAGTAAGTGATAATGATATTAGTAAGATGATACCTGTTAGTATAGATTTTTCTTTAACAAAAGATAGTGATAATACTAATTATGAATTTTGTTTATGGTTAGATAGTAATAGTCATCAAAATGTAGATATAAGTGGTGAAGATATTACTGTATCTATTGTATCAGAAGCTAGTACTACAAATAATATTAATGAGATGTATATTAGAAGTATTGAGTATGAAGTTGGCGTTATTAAAAAGTTTACTGCTTATTCTTCTAAAAATAATATATCTTCATATAAAATAATTAATACAGAAACAACACCTAGTAGTAGTGATAGTGATTGGATTACTATTTCTAGTAATGAAGATGCTTCTATTGAAAGTGGTAAAGTAGTTACTGTTACACCTAATTATACTATGAATACTATTAATAATATTTGTATTAAAGATAGTGAGAATAATATATATTGTAAGAGTATAGGTAAATATAGTGATGAAATAGATAAACCTACTAA
>CAVJSY010000040.1:0-10323 GCA_963652285.1 Oribacterium sp. | reverse complement strand
TATTAAATGGAGAAAATTCTAATAGTGATATTAGAAGCATGCGATTTTAAATCGGGTGAGGTTCACATTCTTAATAAATATTCATTTCAATATGTTGAGGGTGCTACTTGGACTATTGATGCTTTTTATAGAGAAACTAGGGAAAAAATTGAATATTTTAAAAATAAGGGTGTTGTTTGTGTTGAGATGGAAGGTTCTGTAATTGCTGCTGTTTGTAAAAGAAAAAATTTAGATTATTTTACTTTTTATTATGCTGCTGATAATTTAGATTCTATTGAGTGGGATAGGAGAAGTATTAGTCAAGAGACTAATTTTGAGAAGAAAGAACTTATTCCTTTATTAGCAATAGAACTGGCATTGATGATGTCTTGATAAAAATATAAAGGGATTTGCTTTATATGGAAATTAAAATAGGTAATAGTGAGTTTGGTAAGGTTATAATTTTAGATGAGAAAGAAATTAATGTTAACATTTTTTGTTAGCGTTTTTTTTGTTTACAATACATTTTAGATAGTTTGTATATTTTAATTGATAAAGGATTTAAGAATATGTTATAATTTTTTTATGGAATATATGATATAGTTTAGTATAAAATAGTTAGATGGTGTTTGAAAGTAGGTGGATAATATGGAAGAATATTATAAGGCTTATGAGAAGAGATATAGTCAGGTATATAATACTGATAGTATATGGGAGAGTAATATACCTACAAGAGAAGTTATTGATGTTATTAAAAAATATAATATTAAAAAAGATAGTAAAATTTTAGATTTAGGATGTGGTGAGGGTAGAGATGCTAGATATTTATTAGATAATGGTTATGATGTTATGGCATTTGATTATTCTAGGAGTGCTATTAATAAATGTAATGAATTATCTAATAATAAATATATAAATAATTTTAAGCAATTTGATTTAATTGTAGATGATTGTGAGGAGATGTATGATTTTATTTATTCGATAGCGGTAATTCATATGTTTGTGTTAGATATACATAGAAAAAAATTTTATGATTTTATTTATAAACATTTGAAGAATGGTGGAAAATGTTTAATTATTGCAATGGGTGATGGAGAGAGTGAATATTCAACTGATATATCTAATGCTTTTGATAATTCTTATAGGGTTAATATAAATAATAATAAGAAAATTATGGTTGCTAATACTAGTTGTAGAATAAAGAATATGGAAAATATGATTAAAGAAATAGAGGATAATAATTTTAAGATTATTTCTAGTGAGATAGTTAGTGATTTACCTAATTTTTCTTTTTGTGAGTGTTTTGTTGTGGAGAAGGTGTAATAATGGTTTTAAGAAAGTATTTATTTAGTGATGCAGATGAGATTGCTAGTTGGATTAGTAGTGAGAGAGAATTAAGATTGTGGGCTTCTGATAGATATGATAGTTATCCTTTGAGTTCTTCTTTAATTAATGATAATTATGAGGAGTGTCAAAAGAATATGAATTTTTATCCTTTAACATATGTTAATGGTAATGAAATTATAGGGCATTTAATTATTAGAAATCCTGATTATGATTTAAAAGAATTTAGGTTAGGTTTTATAATAATTAATCCAAAATATAGAAGATATGGTTATGGTAGAAAGATGATATTAGATGCTATAGAGTATGCTAAGAGAGAATTTAATGCTAAGAGGTTTAGTCTGGGAGTATTTGCTAATAATGATAGTGCTTTTAATTGTTATAAATCTGTTGGTTTTGAAAAAATAAAAATAGATGAAAATGCTTTTCAATTTTATGATGAGAGTTGGGATTGTATAGAAATGAATATGATAAGTAAGTAAAAATGTAGAAAAAAAGAGAAAAGAGTATGAATTTTGTTGCAATATTTTTAAAAAGATAATATATTAATAATGGAGTGTGTTGTAATATGATAATGAAATTAGGTATTAATAATAGGGCTGCTTTGGCTATAAAGAATAATACTAAGAGAGTAGAAATTAGAGCTAATAAGAATAGCAAGCATGATTATAGTAAATTAAAAAATGGTGATATTATTGAGTTTAGTAGTGATAAGTATGGTGTAATATTTGTGAGTGTTCTTGAGGTTAATCATTATAATTCTTTGGAGGAGTTATTTACTTTAGAGGGAACTAGATATACAACGTCATCAACAAATGATAAGGAAGAAGCAATTAAGAGTATAAATGGTCTTGATGGTTATAAAGAGGCAATTAATAATAGTGGTGTATATGCAATTCATATTAAATATTTATATAGTGAAGATAGTGTGTGGGATGAACTTTATGAGAAAGCTAAGAATGTTAGAAATTCTAGGGATGTATCTGGAATGATTAATGCTGGTGGTGTTGGAGCGGCAATTTTAACTGAGGGTCATAATATTTATACTGGTGTATGTATAGATACTGCTTGTAGTTTAGGAATGTGTGCTGAAAGAAATGCTATTGCTAATATGATAACTAATGGTGAGGAAAAAATTAAAAAGCTAGTATGTGTTGATTCAAAGGGAGAAGTTGGATTTCCTTGTGGAGCGTGTAGGGAATTTTTAATGCAATTATCTCGTGATAGTAAAGATATAGAAATACTTAAAAATATTGAGACAAAGGAGGTAATAAAATTAAAAGAATTAGTACCAAATTGGTGGGGAGAGACGCGTGTATAATTTAGAACTTGTTAAATTTTTGGGGAGTGAGAGAGAATATTTAGAGTTATATAATTGGTGTATGGAAAAAGATGTTTATGAGTGGTTTGAACAGAGGATATTATCTTATGATGAGATAGTTAGTAAATATAGTTCTAAGTTAAGTGATAAGGAGCAACATTTGTATATTATTAGAAATTGTAATGATGATATAGGGTTAGTTCAGGTATATAAATATAAGTATGATATAAATTTAAGAGAATTAGATAGATATAAAAATATTTATGAGTATGATTTATTTATAGGAGATAAGAATTATTTGGGAAGAGGATTTGGTAAGATAATTATAAATAAAATAAATAATATTATATATAATGAATATGGAGCAGATGCTATAATACTTAGGCCGTTTAAGAAAAATATTAGGGCTATTAAGTGCTATCAAAAGTGTAATTTTAAAGATATATATGAGTATGTTGATAGAGATACATTAGGTAATAAAGAAAGTGTTGTTGTTTTTTTAGGAGATAGATATGGAAATAGTAGAGTATGAAGAAAAATATTTGGAAGATGTTAGAGATTTACTTGTAGAACTTGAGGAATATATTGTTAGTATAGATAAAGATGGTTTAGATAGAGTACATTTTGAATATAGAGAAAAGATGGCTCTTCTTGATTTGAAAGAAGTAAAAAATAATAAGGGTAAATGTTATTTAATGTTAGATAGTAATAGGGTTGTTGGTTTGATTATGGGATATGTTAGAAAGTATGATAAATATGATTATTTAGATTATAAGTGTCCTCTTAGTGGTGAGATATCAGAACTAATTGTTTCTAAAGAGGTAAGGGGTAATGGTATAGGTCAGAAACTAATGCAGAAGATGGAGGAATATTTTAAGAGTATTAATTGTGAATATATTTTTATTGATGTGTTTGCATATAATGAGAATGCTATTAAGTTTTATGAGAAAGAGGGATATCATTCTAGAATGTTGATTGATATAAAGAAGATATAGGAGGTATTTATTTAATGATTATAGATAATATAGTGGATGCTTTTAGATTTAAAGATACTGTTTTTTATAAAGATAATAGTGATTTGCAAGATAGATATAACGCTTTAAAGTTATTGGTGAAAGAGTATCCTAATAATGATAAATTGTTGAATGAGATGTTTATAATAAAAAAAGGATTAGAGGGAGAAAATGAGATAGCATATCAATTAAAAAAGACTAATATTGGGATGTATATTTTGCGTGATGTTAAGATTAAATATAAGGATATGACGGCACAAATAGATTATGTTATTATCACTCCTGTATTTATTTATTATGTTGAGTGTAAAAACTTAGTAGGTAATATTACTGTGAATGATAAAGGTGATTTTATAAGAGAGTTTACTGTAAATGGTAAAAAAATAAAAAAAGGAATGTATTCACCTTTGAGACAGGTGGAAGCTCAAAGGGAAGTTGTTAGAAAATTATGGGAAGATAGTACTTCTAATTTTATTAGAGCATTTGCGTCTAGTAAGTTTAATTATTATAGAAAAGTATTAGTTGTTGTTGCTAATCAAGATACTATATTAAATACTAGCAAAGCACCTAAGGATATTAAATATAAGGTTTTAAGAGCAGATGCTTTAGTTAATCAAATTAAATATGATATTAATCATATTAATAGAGATGAGTATTTTAATTCTAAAACTAATATGGAAAAAATTGCTAAAGGTTATTTGAGCTATTGTGTTGAAGAACATATTAATTATTATGAATATTATAAGAACAAATATTGCAATATTGATGATTTAAAAGAAAGATTAATTGAATTAAGAAAAAGAAGGTCTTCTGAACTTAATATTCCTTTATATTATGTTTTTAACAATGAAGAATTGGAAAAGTTGATTGAACTACAACCTAAAAGTTTAGATGAACTTAGAAATTTAAATATTTTATCTTCAATTAAAATTAAATGTCATGGGGAAATTTTAATAGATGAGATTAATAAAATTTATAATAAGTGAATGATGTAATGTTGATTGATATAAAGAAGATATAGGAGGAATGTATTATGTTAGAGAAATTTAAGTGTGTAAGTGATAATGTTAATTTGGATGATTATTTAAAACTTTATAAGTATGTTAGGGATAATATGGAACATCCTGAGTGGTTGGGGGTATTTACTAGGGATGAAATAATTGAGATATTGGGTAATGGTGGTAAGATTTGGTTATATTATGATAATGATAATTTAGTGTGTTCGATGTTTTATATTCCTATAAAGGAGAAGTCATTGTTAAAGCATAAGGTAAGTTATTCTGAGGATTTGGTTGGTTCTTTGGGACCTATAATGGTAAGTCCTGATTATATAGGGCATGGTTATCAAAGAGAAATGTTTAAGATATTGGATGGATATTGTAAGGATATTAATAAGAGGTATATATTTACGAAGGTTTGTGCGGATAATTTGTATTCATTAAATAATATGTTAAGGGATAATTATGAGATAGTTGATAGGTATATGAATGAGAGAGGGGAAAATGTTGCTTTAATAAAGGATATTAGTGATTAGGATGTATAGATGTGTTATAGCAAGTAAGGATTTGATAATAAAGAAGTGGGATATGGAGATAGAGAGGCATAATAATTCTTTATTGTGGAAAGGGTTTAAGGAACAGTCTTTGAGAAATTTAGATAGTAGAATTGTTTATATGGGAATACTAGATGATAAGATAATTTGTGAGGGTACTGCTATAATTTCTTTGATGGATTTGGATATGCAGAATAAGGAAGGATTAGTTGGTAATGATATAGCATATTTATCTGCTTTTAGGACTTTGGAAGAATTTCGGGGATTGGGTTATTTTTCTAAGTTATATAAATTTATGGAGAGTGATTTAAAAAAGAGGGGATTTAAATGGTTGACATTGGGAGTAGAGCCTAATGAGGTTAGGAATATGCAGATATATTTTAAGTGGGGATTTATTAATTATATTAAGTCAGATTATGAATGTTATTCTAATGGGGAGAGGGTATTGGTTAATTATTATGGGAAAGATTTAAAATAGTATTTATGGAAGATTATCTTTTGAGATTTTCTTTTTTTGTTTACAATACATTTTAGGTAGTTTATATATTTTAATTGATAAATGATTTAAGAATATGTTATAATTTTTTTAGGAAAGAGTTGGTAATATAATGAATAATAAGATAAGATATAATAGTTTAATACCAGAATTTAGTGTTAGTAATATTTTAGTTAGTAAGAAATTTTATATTGATTTGGGATTTGAGATAGTATATGAGAGGGTAGAGGATAAGTTTTGTTTTTTAAGTCTTGATGATAATCAAATAATGATAGAGGAAGTTAATAATAATTGGAATGTTGGTAAGTTAGAGTATCCTTTTGGTAGAGGGATTAATATTAGTATGGCGGTTAATGATGTAGATAAATTTTATAATAATGTTAAAAATATAGGTATTAAGTTATATAAAGATATTGCTGTTAGTAAGTATAGGGTTGATGATGGTTATGTGTGTGATAAACAATTTTTGATTCAAGATCCGGATGGGTATTTACTTAGGTTTACTAATTAGTTTATAATTAATTTATATTAAATTTAATTTTTATTTAATAATTATATGTTTAATTTAATGTGGGTGATATTATGCGTATTTTAATAGTAGAGGATGAGTATAGTTTAGCAGATGTTATTGCTAGTAGGTTAAAGAGTAATAGTTATATGGTTGATATATGTGTTGATGGGGAAGAGGGAGAGTATTATGCTTGTAGTGGTAATTATGATTTAATTATTTTAGATGTTATGTTACCTAAGAAGAATGGTTTTGATATTTTAAAGAGTTTTAGAAATAATAATATTAATAGTAAAATTATTATGTTGACTGCTAAATCAATGCTAGAAGATAAGTTGAAGGGGTTTGAATATGGGGCAGATGATTATGTTACTAAGCCTTTTCATATAGAAGAATTAATAGCAAGAGTTAATGCTAATTTAAGAGTTAATAATGTTAATAGGGATATTATTAAATATGAGGATTTAGAGTTAAATATTAAGAATTATAATTTGTATTGTAGTAGTACTATGATAAATATAGCACTTGTTTGTAAGGAGTTTTTAATACTTGAATATTTTATGAATAATGCTAATCAATTATTAACTAAGGAACAGATATATGATAAAGTTTGGGGAATTGATAATGATAGTATATCTAATAATCTTGAGGTATATATTTCGTTTATTAGAAAAAAATTAAAGGCTATTGGAACTAGAGTTAATATTAAATCTTCTAGAAATTTGGGATATAGATTGGAGGTAAGGGATGAAGAAACTTAGTTTTAAGGTTTTTAGTACTTTATTTTTAATTATTAGTATATCTTTATTTAGTTTCTTTTCTATTTTTAATATTCAAGGTTATATAGAAAAAAGGGATAGTGTTATTAATAGTTTGAATAGTATTTCTTTTAGAGATAAGGATATGAATAGAAATAATATTGATAATATAATGAATAATGATGATATTAGGAGAGATAATATAGATGATATAAAGTATATGGATTCTGTTATGTATACTATATTAATAGATAATGATAATAATATTAAAGAGGTTATAAATCATTCTAATGATGATATAAGTGAGAGTGAGATAAGAGATAAGGCAACTTCTATATTATCTAATATATCTAATGATAGGTATATTGGTAATTTATATTTTAATAGATATTCTTATTTGTATAGGAGTGGTGATAGTTTAGTAATTATAGATAATTATAAGATAAATAATAATTTAAAGAATACTTTATTTATTTCTTTAATTATATTTGGGGTATTGGAGTTTATTTCTTTTATGATATGTAGAGTTATTACTAATTGGATAATAAAGCCAGTTAATGATAGTTTTAATAGGCAGAAAGAATTTATTTGTGATGCTTCACATGAACTTAAAACTCCATTATCTGTTATTATTGCTAGTGGAGAAGCAATGGAAGTTGATAATGATAAAAAGTGGCTTAATAATATTTTGATTGAGGCTAATAAAATGAATAAACTTGTTAGTGATTTGTTAAAACTTGCATCAACTGAGAGAATAGAAACATTTAATTTTAAGGATGGTAATTTGTCTCAAGTTGTTACAATAGAGGCTTTAACTTTTGAGGGGAGAGCATATGAGAGGGGGATATTATTTAATCTTTTAATAGAGGATAATATTTTTATTAAATTTGATTCTGATAGTATTAGTAGGTTAGTGTCAATATTACTTGATAATGCTATAGAGCATAGTGATGATAATGAGAGTATAGATATTATTTTAAATAATAATGGTGATAATGTTAGACTTTTAGTTATGAATAAGGGAGATGTTATAGAGAAAGGGGAAGAAGATAAGCTTTTTGAGAGATTTTATAGGTCTGATAAATCGAGAAATAGAAATTCTAATAGGTATGGTTTAGGACTTGCTATTGCTAAGAATATTGTTATTAATCATAATGGTAGTATTAGAGCATATTCTAAAGATGGTAAAACTTATTTTGAGGTAATGTTTAGAAAATAGTATTTTTTAATTTTCATTTAATATTTTTATTATATTATTATTTTGAGGTGAGGAAATAGATGTAATTTTGATGATAATTATATTTAATTTAAGGAGATGATAATAATTTATGAAAAGAAATATTAAGAATATAATTATGATAATTTTAGTTTTTGTTGTAGTGGGATGTATTATTTTTACTATGTATTGTGCTTCTAAAAGTGTTAGCGCTAATAATATGGGGATGCCTAATGGTAATGAGATGAATAGTTCTAATCAAGGTACTCCTCCTGACAAATCAGAGGGTAATGGAAAAGATAATCAATCTAGTGAGATAAATACTAATGGTGAGGATAAGTCTGATACTAATAGTGAAAATACTAATCAAAATACACCTCCAGATAAGCCTGATGATAGTGGTAGTAATGAAAACACTCCTCCTGATAAGCCAGAGGGTAATGATAATAATCAAGGTACTCCTCCAGAAATGGATAATAATCAAAATGATATGGTTAATGTAAGCAATAATATAGGAACAATTTATTATGTTATATTTTGTTTAGAGGGTGCTATTCTAGGTGGATTGGTTATTTATTTGATTATGTCTAAATTTAATAAAAATAATTTTAGGGGGACATTTTCAAATAAAGATAAAGTTATTATATATGTGTTATCTATAGTTATTATAAGTGGAATATTTACTTATGGTAGTGGTTATATAAGTAGTAAGAATAATTTTAAAAGTAATAATATAAATAACAATGGTAATAGTAATACTAATGTTTCTTATAATGCAGTGAAGGAAATAAAAACTTCAATGGATTTAAGTGATTCTGAGTATGAAACTGATAAGAGTGATACTAATGTTATTATGGTTAGTGGAGATGTTACTTCTAATTTATCTTCTGTTAAGGTTACTAAGTCTGGGGATTCTGATGGTGGTGATAATACTAGTTTTTATGGTAATAATTCTGCTATAATTGCTAAAGATGGAGCAATAGTTAATATTGATAATGCTGATATTTCTACTGATGCTATTGGGGCTAATGGTGTATTTAGTTACGGAGGATATGCAAGTACTAATAATTCAACAGGGGATGGTACTACAATTAATATAAGTAATTCTAAGATTGTTACTAGTAAAGATAATTCTGGTGGTATTATGACAACTGGTGGTGGTATAATGAATGCTAGTAATTTAGACATTACTACTAATGGTGTTTCTAGTGCTGCTATTAGAACTGATAGAGGCGGTGGTACAGTAAGCGTTGATGGTGGTACTTATACTACTAATGGAGCAGGTTCTCCTAGTATTTATTCTACTGCTTCTATTACGGTTAAGAATTCTAAACTTATTTCTAATGCTTCTGAGGGTATAGTTATAGAGGGAAAGAATTCTGTTAGTATAGAGAATACCGAATTAATTGATACTAATAATAAGTTGAATGGTAAGTCTACTACTTATAAGAATATATTCTTATATCAATCTATGAGTGGTGATGCTTCAGAAGGTACTTCTACTTTTAGTGCTAAAAATAGTAAAATTACTACTAATAATGGGGATACTTTTTATGTTACTAATACTAGTGCTTCTATAACTTTAGAGAATAATGAAATTATTAATAATGATAGTAATGGTAATTTTTTGAGAATTTCTAAAGATTCTTGGGGTACTAGTGGCTCTAATGGTGGTGAAGTAGAATTAATTTTGAATAATCAAAAGGCTTTGGGTAATATTTTAGTAGATTCTATTTCTACTTTAAATATGTCATTAAATAGCAATTCATATTATGATGGTATTATTAATGGAGATAATAGTGCTAAAGAGATTAAATTATCTTTGGATAAGTCATCTTCTATTAAGTTAGAGGGAGATTGTTATGTTACTAGTTTAGATAATGAGGATACTAGTAATAGTAATATAGATTTTAATGGTTATAAATTATATGTTAATGGAAGTGCTATAAATTAAAAATGTACGATAAATAAAAAACTAGTTACTTAGAAGTTATTTTAAGTAACTTTTTTAATTTTTTGCAATTTTATGGATTTTTAAAATTAATTATACTATAAGTTATAGAAATATAATATTAATAATACGTTTATAAAACAAAATAGAAATTCCTCTTAGAGGTTTTTAAAAATTGATTATTT
>CAVJSY010000039.1:0-10790 GCA_963652285.1 Oribacterium sp. | reverse complement strand
TTATTAATATAATTAATAAAATTAAAATGATACAGATGTATCTAAAAATACTTAATACATAAGTTCTTTTCTTCATCTATATTCCCTCCTTCTACTCCTTAAGTAAGGAAAGTTAGAGGTAGACACTCACACTGAATATTCCTAACTAATTATAACAGATATTTCTATTTTATTTTTACAATTTACTAACAGTATTCAAATTTACTAGCAGTTACTTGATTTGTTATAAAATTTATGCTATTATTAGTATGTAAGCAAGGAGACTTGCATATATTAAAAAAGGAACATTCAGTTTTGCAAGTGAATGTCTACCTCAAAATTTTGGTTATAGACACCCTTACATATTAAGAGTGTCAATTTTTATTATAATTATTAATATAATTAATAAAATTAAAATGATACAGATGTATCTAAAAATACTTAATACATAAGTTCTTTTCTTCATCTATATTCCCTCCTTCTACTCCTTAAGTAAGGAAAGTTAGAGGTAGACACTCACACTGAATATTCCTAACTAATTATAACAGATAATTCTAATTTATTTTTGCAATTTACTATTAGTGTCTAAATTTACCACTAGTTACTTGATTTACTATAAAAATTATGCTATCATTAGTATGTAAGCAAGAAATCTTGCATATATTAAAAAGGAACATTCAGTTTTGTAAGTGAATGTCTACCTTATATTTTAGATTATAGACACCCTTACATATTAAGAGTGTCAATTTTTATTATAATTATTAACTCATAAAAAATCACTCAACACGAGTGATTCTTTATTTTAATCTAAATCATATCTTGATAATATTTGAGCTGGTCTTTTTCTAATAGTATTAAATACAGGTAACAATCCAATAATTAAATTAAATACATATAAGAATACTATAGTTATAACAACATCATACACATTAATAATAAACATAGAAGACAAATATTTTATAGAAGATAATGTCTTCAATATATAAGCCATTAATATAACTCCAGGAACAGATGCCATAGTAGTTATAGCAAATATCTCTCCAAAAAACATCTTATATATATCAATTTTCTTAACACCTATAGCTCTATATATTCCAACTTCCTTAACTCTAGATAAGAAAGAACTTCTAACCATTAAAAATATCTCTATTAAGCTAATTCCTAATATAACCCCTGCTACTAATAAAGAACTATTAGTATACTCTCTATTAGATTTAACATAATCTTCCCTACTCTTTTTATAACTATCATAAATATTTAATTTTTTATCCCTAAATTGATTTAAAACCAATTCTTTATCTCCATCTTTAGGTTTAACTACCAAATCTTCTGTAGTAGTAATAACATTATACTTAATAGTATTAGGACTTACAAAATTATAACTATAATTATACTTACTATCATAAAATCCAACTACCTTTAATTTCTTATTATTAACTAAAGTATTAATCTCACTATTAATCTTTACTTGATCTTGATAACTAACAGGTATAATAACCTCATAATCATTAACAGGATAATTTCCCTTTTTTAATTCTATTTTATCCTGATATAAATTATAATCAACAATTTCCGAACTACTATTTTCACCATCTTCAACATACCAAACATCATCATCAGAATAACTATTAGCAATTATATTAATAAATAAAGAACTATCAACATATATAGAAGGGCTTCCCTTAGAAACAATACCAACTATTTTAAAATCTGGCATATTCTTAATACTAATAACTCTACCAATCATATCCTCCACTTTAGTAACACCACTCATCTTAGCATAATCAGAAGAAAATAAATTTTCTATAGTAAAAACATCTAACACAACAGAATACTTATCATCTACAGGCATACTACCATAAATAATATCCTTATCACTAATCATAGAAATAGATGCTAAACTACCTTTCAATCTCTCCTTAATAATACTCGTCTGATAATAATCATTATAACTAATAATAAAATTAACTAATGAACTACCAGGAAGAATATAATCAACACCCTCTAATGTCTCATAAGAATTATATTCATCTACACTAATTTCTTTCTTTACTAAACTCAAATAATCTCTATTAACAAAAACAAATTCTTTATCATCAATAGTCTTAGTAGCAATAATACTACTAACAGCATACATCATAAACATACCAGATAAGAAAAATCCAATCAGAAGCATCTTTTTCAAGAAACTATAATCAAATACTTTCTTAAAACCATTAATAATTAAAGTAATAGGATTTAAAATAGATGAATATCTCTTCTTAATATTTTTATCAATAATATTATCAAAATCAAACTTATACTTATCTATCTCTTCTTTAGCAATAGTCTTATAATGATCATTTATAAATTCAATACTAGAATTATCATCAACTACCTCTATTTTATCATTAGTATTACTCTTAATATAAATATTACCATCATTTACAACTATATCTAACTTTAACTTTTTCTTATTAGCAGAATATATATTAATATCATATGCATCCTTATCTATAGAAGTATGATTATCAAAATCCTTTAAATAGAAAGTATTATCTAACCTATAATCTAAATCATCAATATGATCATTCTTATAATCATTAATAACCTTACCATCTCTTATTTCAATAATTCTAGTAGCGTAAAATTTAGCCAAATCCTGTTCATGAGTTACTAATATAACCAATCTATCCTTAGCAATAGATCTAATTATTTTCATAATCTCTAAAGAATTTTTACTATCAAGATTACCAGTAGGTTCATCTGCTAAAATTATATCTGGATCCTTTACAATAGCCCTAGCAATTCCTACTCTCTGTCTTTCACCACCAGAAAGCATTGAAGCAGGTCTTTTCTTATATCTCAGCATTCCTACCTTATCTAAAACATATTCAACACGTTTTTTTATTTCATTCTTATCTTTAATACCAATCATCTTTAAAACTATACTAACATTATCATAAACGCTCATTTCCTCTACTAGCTTATAATCCTGGAATATATAACCAACATTTAAGTTTCTAATCTTATCAACTTTATAAGAAAATCTACTACTAATTTTCTTACCATCAATAAATATACTACCTTTACTTAATTTATCTAATCCCCCAATAGAATTAAGTAAAGTAGTTTTACCACAACCAGAAGGTCCAAGTAAAGCAACTAATCCATTATTATCTAACGTTAATGTAGTATCATCAATAGCACAAACTTGATTTTTCTTGTGCCTATTAAAATACTTTTTAGCACTCTTTATCTCTAACATATTTACACCTCCTCTTTTAATGTTTTCATTGCACTATTCTTAAATAATTTTTTAGCAAATTTTAAACTAATAAGATAAGATATAAATATTAATATAGCATATATAACCACATAATCACTTATGTTTAAATATTTCAAAATTGTATTAAAAATACCAACATTAATGACACTAAGTTCATTTAATTTTAAAATTCCAATAAAAGTAAAATATGCCAAATTAGCAACTGTAAGTAATTCAATTATCAAAAGTTGTAAAGAAACTTTCCTATTAGCGCCTAACATTCTTATAGTAGCAAAATAAACATTTCTAGATTTTAAAATAACTCTAATAACAAAATATGAAATAAAGAAAAGTACCACCACCAATATTATAGTAACTATAGTTCTCATAATCTTCAAAACTTCTGTATTACCATCTTGAAGTAAAGTATCACTTATCTTTAAAGTATTGTATCCTTCTTTATTTAACTTAGTTATAGTACTATCAATATCTTCAACATTAGCAACATTTACACTACTTTGATAATTACCTTTATTAAACATTTTATTATAATCATTACTACTAATAAATATATTACCATTATAAGTATCATAATCTTTTATTCCTACTAAAGACTCCATATTTTTCTTATCATAAGTCTTAGTAACTTTTAATTCTAAAGTATCACTATAATATAAATTATTAACATCAATTGATAATGCACTATTAATACAATTTTCTTTTTTACATAAATAATTTAAATCCGATGATATATAAACACTACCATCTTGAATATCTTTCTTTGGAACTATTCTAAAATTTTGATCATAGTTATTAACATCATAATATTTTCCCTGAAACTCAACTCTAATATTACTATATTTTTGATTACCTTGATAAGTTAAATTATCTATAACTTTATCTGATACATATATCTCACTATTATCATCATAATAATAACTACTATTATCATTATAACTTATACCAACTATCTTTAGCCCCACACTTTTATCTAACTCACCAGTATATAAATCTCTCAAATATAATTCCTTATCTAATATCTCATCTTTTAAATAACCAATATAATAATCATCTTTACTACCAGAAACAATTATTTCATTATCATTTTCCGGCATACGACCATAATCTAATTTTCTATTAAAATTAGAAATATTATTAACAGTAGCGCTAATCCAATAATTATCATCAGATAAATCTATAGAAGTAGATAACAATAAATCATTATATACAATACTCCTAATATTATCAATAGACTTTATTTTAGCATAATCATCATCACTAAAAGCACTACCATCATTTTTCTTTATAACAATTCTAGTATCATCAGTATTCTTAAAAAATGGATTATAACCACTCTTTGAAGAAATATATTCACTCTCCTTAAAAGAACCATATTCACTCATCAAAGAAGCCGTAATAAATAAATAAACTAACAAAACTAGTAAAAACTTAGGCACAATATTAAAAGCATTTCTTATACCAAGTCTTATCTTAGATAAAAATCTTAAATTTTTATAAATCCTAGCTTGATCTAAAGCAGCATCTTGATGTTCTTTAATAACCCTATCTTCTAACACTCTACCATCATGCATCTTAATTTTTCTAGTAACATAATCTTCTACTTGTTCATAATTATGAGTAACAATAATAACCAACTTATCTTTAGATATCTCACTAAGTAATTTAATAATACCTAAAGCACTATTACTATCCAAATTTCCAGTAGGTTCATCTGCAATAATAATAGGAGTATCCTTAGCCATTGCCCTAGCAATAGCAACTCTTTGTTTTTGACCACCAGATAACTTACTAACCTTAGTATTTCGAAATTTATATAATCCTACTTTCTTTATTAAATCTATAACCTTTTTCCTTATATCCTTCTTTTTAGCGCCATTTAACAAAAGTACTAATTCTACATTTTGATATACAGTATAACTATTAACAAGATTAAAGTTTTGAAAAATATTACCTATATACTTCCTTCTATAATCCTCAAAATCATCCTCACTATAATGGCTAGTTTCAAAACCATTAATATACATTTCCCCTTCTTCATAAGTATCAAGTCCACTAATAACATTTAGTAAAGTACTCTTACCACTACCAGATTCACCAACAATAGCAACAAACTCACCCATAGAAAACTCTAAATTAGCCTTAGTAAATCCTGTAGCAATAACACCTTTACTATAATAAAACTTTGAAACATTCTTAAGTTTTATAATACTTTTAACCATATCTTTTCTCCTTTTCTAACTTCATTTTAACACAAAATATAACATAAACAAAATACTAATCAAACATTACTTTAATTTTACAATTATATGTAAAGTACAATACATAACTATATATTTATCATATCGATTATCTATTATATCTACTATAATTTTTAAGTAACTTCTCTATATCACTACTATTACCCTTTATAACTATTTTAGAAACAGTATCAACATAATAATTATCAATTCTCTTCTTCTCACTTAATAAAGTTATAATAGAATTAAACGAATCTATACCATTATATTTATCATTAGAATAATTATAATCATATACCTCATATTTTATTTCAGTATATTCATCATCAACATATCCATCTGTATAATCAATATAATTATAAAAATCTACAATACCATTCTCATTATAAGTAAATTCTATAGATATTGAAGAACAACTATCATCCTTAACCAAAGATACATTATAATGCTTAATAAAACTAATAATTACATCATCAGTCACATCATCTATATTAAAACTCTTTGTTTCATACTTTACATAAGAATTATCATCATTAGAAAATGTTTCATATGCTAAAGTACTAATTCCAGCGCCAACTCCAGAAAGTATTAAACCAATAATAAAACAGAAAAATATCTTTTTATACATTTGACTTATATTTAAAATAAACTTATAAATTACTTCCAGAATAATATAATTAATTAAAATACAACCTATTAAAATAATACTTATTCCTAAGAAAAATATACCATCTTTAACATACCACAAACTAATAGTCATACCAAAAATTAAAAATATAAAAGATATAATTGCAAAAAACGCTACAAATAATAATATGAACTTAATAAACCAAACTACCATATGAGCAAGAATATTAAAAAAACTATAAGTACTATGTTTAGGATCTCTAATAATAATTTTATTTTTCTTAGAAGTAAATTGTACTTTTTTACCATTATCTTCCACCATATCAACAGGAGCTTCAACACTCTTAGAAGTACTAGACTCATCTTCTATAGTAACAAAATAATCTAAATATCTTATCTTAAATATGTGAATAAATAAAATAGAACCTACAAATATTCCAAAAATACTATATATTATTTTACAAATTTGACTAATAACTCTATAAACTGAATTAGGTAACATATACAAAATACCACTAAATATTGAGTTAATAACATTACCAACTATCATCCAAATAATTAACATTATAAAAATAATAAATAACATCTCAAGAATACACTTAACTTTTTCAACAAACCTCATACTCCAAAACATATTTAATGTTTTTGTAATAAAGCCTAATATCTCATCCAAATAAGTATGAATATTAATTTTTTGATCTACATTTCTATTATCCTTATTACCACAAGCAGCATCATCAACTAAATCATCTAAACTACAATTTAATATTTTACATAGTTGCATAATTTTCTCCATATCTGGCATTGATATACCACTTTCCCATTTGCTAACAGCTTGCCTAGATACCCCCAATCTATCAGCAAGTTGTTCTTGAGACATATTATTATTCTTTCTAAGCTTAACTAGCTTCTCACAAAATTTCATTTTTTTCACCTCTCCACCGCAAATTTTATCATCTTTTTTATAGTTGCGCTACATAAAAACAGTTGATTTTTGCAAACTATCAGTTGCATTCACTCTAATTATATATAACTTAAATATAATTGTCTATGAAATTATAAAGACTTTACAAAATAATATTAAAATATACAATTTTATGATATACTTATATAGTAGGAAGGAGTGAAAATAAATGACACAAGAAGAATGGGCAACAGAATTAACAAATCAAACTGACGGAATTATAGCAGCAGCATGGGGTATACTATTAATAGGAATAATTATAGGACTAATAATAGGAATTATTCAATTAATAGCAGAATGGAACCTATATAAAAAATGTGGAAGAAAAGGATGGGAAGTAATAATTCCATTCTATGGAACATGGATAAAAATGGTAGAAATAGCTAAACTTAACTGGTGGTGGTTCTTAATTGCAGTATTACCATCTATATTACTATCATCAAAAAAAGACCTAACAATTATAATTAGTTTAATAACATTATTTACAGCATTTCAATGTAATTATAATATTGCTAAAAAATTCCATAAAGATACAGGATTTGCAATATTAATGACATTATTCCCTACTATTTTATATTTAATGTTAGCATTTTCTAAAAATTATGTTTTTGACGATTCAGTACCAGTTAGTAAAAATGGAATTATAGATAGTAAAAAAACAGAAAATAACACTAACTATAATAACAATACTAATGTATTAAACTGTCCTAATTGTGGAACTCAAGTTAATGATGGTATAAAATATTGTCCTAAATGTGGAAATGAAATAAAGTAATAGACCTATTCATCTATTACTTTTTATATTAATATCCGTGCCTTCCAAATATCATCTATAGGCCGGTACTTTCAAAAATTAATTCAAAACATATTTACCTTATTATTAATTTCTCACCTATACTAAGATTATTACTAGATAAATTATTAAGCTGTCTAAGCCTATCTACAGTAATATTATACTTTTTAGCAATACTATATAATGTATCTCCTCTTTTAACTACATATATATTACTATTATCACTAGGAACAACCAATTTTTGACCAACAGATAAAATATTAGTAGTAAGAGTATTTAAATCTTTTAACGCTTCTACAGTAGTATTATACTCTCTAGCAATACTATATAATGTATCTCCAGGATTAACTACATAAATAGACGTATTATCACTACTAGTATCAACACTAGGTAAAAGTATAACCTGCCCTATAGATAAACTATCACTATTAAGATTATTTAATCTTCTTAAATTATCAACTGTTGTATTATATTTTCTAGCAATACTATATAATGTATCCCCTCTTTTAACAGTATAAGAATCATAAACATTAATAGTATTAGGTATCTTTAAAACTTTACCAATACCAAGATCATTACTAGTTAATCCATTATATTTCTTTATATCATCCACACTAACATTATACATCTTAGAAATACCATATAAAGTATCACCCTTTTTTACAACATATTCTAAATTACTAGTAGGTTCTTTATAAGTATAGCCCCCATAATTAGCAATAGCCTTAATAACAGCCTCCGCTAATTCCTTATAATTATTATTTAAAAAATCAATATTAGAAGCATCATCAATAAAGCCATACTCTACAATAACAGGTTCTACAGTACCAGTATTTCTATGAATAAAATAATAATCTTTTGAACTATCAGTTGGTAATGTCCTTTGATAAATCTTTCTAGTTTTTTGACCTAAATCTCCAATATTGTTTAATATTGAATTGGCAAGTGTCGGATTATTCCTCAAAGCATATATAACCTCAGCACCTGTACCACCTCCGAAGTCGTGGAATGTAGGTAGATATTAATTGAATTTTTATTTATTAAAATTATATATTATTTCTACTTTTTTGTCTTTATCAACAATTATTTTATCTACTAATATAAATAATAATTCTCTAGTAGGTTTTTTCATACTAATTAATTCTTTGATTTTTTGTTTTGTTTCTTCATCATTATATTTTTTAGGAACTTCATTAATGGAATATTCTAATTCTTTTATTCTAGAATTATATGTTCTTATTAGATTTTCAGTGTTAGAAGATAGTCTTGTATAAGTATCAACTGAGATTATCCCATTATATTTATCTTCATATAAAAAATCTATTTTTAGTTGTAGCTCTTTGATATTATTTTCTAATTTTTGTTTTTCTATAATCAGATTTTCCTTGTTATCCTTATCACTTTTTACATTAGATACTAAACTATCAATATCAACTTTTTCTATATACTTTTTACAAGTTTTTTTGATTTGATTTAAAACTACTTTTTCAAAACTATTATACTCTGAAAAGTGTGGTTCGCATAATCTTTGTCTTGGGCTTCTAGAATATTTGTTGCAATTTATAGACCAGTAATTGCGTTTTTCCCTATAACTAACCGTTAGCTTATTACCACACTCTTTGCAATAAAGTAAGCCCTCTAATAGCCTCTGTGGGCGATTTAATTTTACTGTCCTAGTTCTATTAGCACTTGTCTGTATTTGATTAAATACTGCTCTATCTACTAATGGCTCGTGAGTATTTTCTACAATTATCCAATATTCACTAGAAAGACATATTCTCTTCTGTGATTTATAGTTTAATTTTGTCTGAACATTTTGAATCATATCACCAGTATACATTCTATTTTTTAATATTTTGTTAATCGTACTACAAGTCCAGATATATCCATTTATTTGTCTTTTTGAATTTTTTATTTGCTTATATGCACTTGGTGTTAGAATATTTTCATTATTTAATCTTTCAATTATATCTGATATTTTGTCTCCTCGTGATACTTCATTAAATATTCTTTTTACTATCCATGCTGTATCTGGATTTGGTACTAGATGTCCTTTATCAAGTGGATCTCTCATGTACCCAAAACTTGGTTTACTACCTATAAATTTACCTTTTATTTTTTTATCTCTTAATATTGATTTTATTTTCTTTGATGTATCTTTACTAGTCATATCATTAAATAAAGCTTTAAAAGGTGCTATATCATTATTTGCAGAATCTAGAAAAGTATCTACATTATCTAGTATAGAAATATATCTAACTTTCTTTAATGGAAAATATTGTTCTATATAATAACCACACTTGATATAATCTCTACCTAATCTTGATAAGTCTTTAGTTATAACACAATTTATTTTTCCATTTTCTATGTCTTCAAGTAATCTTTTAAATGCTGGTCTATCAAAGTTAGTACCTGAATATCCATCATCAACATACTCATCAGTTAAAACAAATCCATTATCCCTCAAAAAGTTCATAAGTAAACTTCTTTGATTTAATACACTTTCGCTTTCAGACTCTCTTTTATGTGCTTTATCCTCATCTTCTTGCGATAATCTTATGTATATTCCTACATTATAAAATGATGGTGGTTTTACTGTGCTATACATTATTCTCCTTTCTACTATATAGCATCTTGTTTGCCGTTTCTATTGTAACTCTCTTACCATCATTTGTATCATTTATTTCATTATTTTTATCTTTATATTTAAGTATTAAACATACATACTCTTGTAATAAAGTAGATATATCTTTACCACCATTTTTAAAAGTTTCAGTTATTATCATACCAACCTACCCCTTTTGGTTTCATACTTAAATATATTCCTAAAACTTAAATTTATATTACTTTTACATCTTATAGGGATTTGTGAACCTCACACGATTTAAAATCGCATGCTTCTAATATCACTATTAGAATTTT
>CAVJSY010000038.1:0-2249 GCA_963652285.1 Oribacterium sp. | reverse complement strand
AATAAAGGCTTCCAATAATTTTTTAATACTGTTCCATTTAACTTTTCATTTCACCTTTTTGTAAATTTCTTCATTTTCAACCAAAAAATCAACCTCTTGTACATCACTATATAAATCTTGAACAGATAAACTTATAGTATAAATTACTTCCTCTAAAATATTATTACTAGCAATATCATCTAAAATAGAGTTATTAAAATTAAGCTTTAATATACCATCTTCCAATTTATAATCTAATAATTCTGTACCACCATTTAGATAACTCATAAGATTAGTTTCATATATAGGTGCTGTTGCTAACTCATCTACTATTATCTTAATCTTATCATTATCTCCCTTATTATTAATGTATCTAGTAACAGGAACATAATATTTATTATCATTATAACTACTAACATAATAGACAGTATAAGAATCTATATCCTTTAAACTAGTAATCTCAAACTTTTTATTAATACCATAACTTTTATCTAAAACAGTTGGCAATATCTTACCACTATGAGGTAATTTATTCAAATCATTCCCCTCTACTTGAATCTTAACCTTATCAATTCCCTCAACACTAGTTAAAGTATATATTAACGACTCAATCATTTTTTCCTCATAATCATTTTTTATATCCATTAGTTCAGAAGAAAAATTAATAAATAAAATGTTATCTTCTAATTTAATATCTAAAATAGAAGTACCAGCAGGAATAATAGGTTTAAAACCATTAGGAATAATAGAACTTTTACTACCGTCTATTGTAAGTCCACTAATAAGTTCTCTAGCTACATTAATAGAATCACAATTACAAGTAGCAATACTAGTTCTAGCAACATAATCATTAGAATCAAGTAAATATATACTTTCTACTGTATTATCATAAACATACTCCACATTACTATTATCTATCTTTAATTCTCTATCAGAATTATCTGGAATTAAATACAGAAGTAATAATGCAAATAACGCTAAAGAAGAAACCATAATTTTACGAATAGACATCCTTTTAAGCATCTAAATCACCTAATAAATTGTATGAAAAAAATATCTTAATATGAAAAAAAGTCACAATAGTGACTTATAAAGTAATATTTCCCAACTTGATTAACTCTACAACAGCTTGAGCCCTACCTTTAACGCCTAATTTCTGCATAGCATTTGAGATATGATTTCTTACAGTCTTCTCACTTATCCTCAAACTCTCTGCTATTTCTCTAGTAGACATATTTTTTACAAGTAGTGAAAATACTTCCTGTTCTCTTTTAGTTAAAATACTCTTTTTCATACTTACCTACTTTACATATGGGGGTGGATACTTTCATATTATTGTATGAAAAAAAGTATAATGTGTTCTAGTAGTTTACTCAAAAGAAACAGTAATATACATTTTTGTTTCAAATTGTTCTTGAACTAATCTCATAATATTATTAGCAAGTTCCTTAGATTTTTCACACCCAGTTGCAACAACCCTAACTTCAGTTTTATCTATTTTCGTAAAATTATCACACTTATACTCAGATTTAATTTTATTTTCTACATCTTCTTCTTTACCACTATTTTCACTAATAGACTTTAATTTTTCATAAGCCAAGTTTTTATCCTCTGTACTAACATTTAAATCAGTAAGAGTTTCTTGTAACTCTGCTATCTGTTGATTAACTTCTTCTTCATTTTCTATTTTCATTGTTTCTATAACATCTTTTTCTTCTACTTCTACACTAACATCAGATAAATCTTTATTATCATTACTAACAGACTCTAATAAAGTATTAGGCATAGTAACATAATAAATACTTAGAACAAGTACTAAACTAAATAAAGTTAAAAACCATAAATTCTTTTTATTTATCATATATATTTCCTCTTTTCCATTAAAATATATGATAATTATAAAATTTTATTCTAATATATACCTAATAATTTTCTAATACTATCACTATCAAATTCATTTACTCTAAAATTACCATTTTCATCTTTTATTACTTCAACATCAATTGTATAAGTAACTTTATCCTTAATATTTTTTAACCTTTTAATTCTTTCATCATGATAACTATCTACACCCATACTATCCTTATTAACATCTTGATTTAATTTCTTTATTAATCTAGCAAAATCTTTAACAGTAACTTCTACCTTTACTATAGCCTCATCACCATCTTGAGTTTCATCCTTAATATTATATGATAAAGAACTAATTTGTTTTGTGAACCTCACACGATTTAAAATCGCATGTTTCTAATATCACTATTAGAATTTTC
>CAVJSY010000037.1:0-9511 GCA_963652285.1 Oribacterium sp. | reverse complement strand
AATTTTATCATAGGAGGTAAAAAATGAATAATTACTTAGAATTTATATTTCAAATAATGATATGTTTTATATTAAGTTTTTGTATAGGATTTGAAAGACAATATAGAAGAAGAGCAATAGGTTTAAGAACCGTAATATTAGTATGCATAGGATCTTTTCTATTTGTAAAATTTTCCTTTTCTTTTCCTGACTCTGATATGACAAGAGTAGCCGCTCAAGTAGTAGCAGGAATAGGTTTCCTAGGAGCAGGAGTAATCATAAAAGACGAAAAATCAGTAAAAGGATTAACAACTGCTGCTACCCTATGGTGTGTAGCAGCAATAGGAATCCTTTGTAGTGCTAATTTATTAGTAGAAGCATCAATAGGAACATTCATAATATTATTTACAAATATTATATTAAGAGGAATAAATACCAAAATAAACTCATTAAGTGGTAACATTAATTATAATCTATATTATTTTAATATAATATGTGATGAAGCAAAAGAAGATGAAATATTACAAATAATTAAAAAAATTTCTGATAGTAAAAAATCAGAAATAGTAAATATAACAACATCAGAAAACATTGATGAAACAATAAAACTTACAATATGTATTTCAAACGAAAAAGATGATAGCACTATAACAAATGAAATAATGGCTAAACTATCAGGAAGAAAAGATATAACATCAATTAGCCTAGATAAAAAAGATAATAAAATATTATTTGAAGAAGAACTATAAAAAGCAAATATTTGCTTTTTTTAATATCCAAATATCTATATCATGTATTGTAATTTTAAAAAATATAAAATAAATATTAATATAAAGATAAAGGATCTATAGTATATCCCCCCCTATCAGGAATTCCCCTATATACCTCAAAATGTAAATGCACTCCACCATAAGGATTATAAGAACTAGGTAAAGGTATTACATACCCAGTATTTCCCATAGAACCTATAACATCTGTAGCACTAACAACATCACCTACATTAACATATACATTATGTAAATGCATATACATAGTATAATAATCCCCATTATTATGATTAATAACTATATAATTACCTCTTCCCCCATTACAAGAAGAATTACCAGCATAACAACCAGTATTAACACTATAAACAACTCCATTATTAGCACTCCTAATATCAGAATCATATCCATTATAACTATAATAATCTATCCCTCTATGAGATGCTCCATAATAAGTAGTAATAATATAATTTCCAACTATCGGAAGTACCCAATTATTTAAATCAGCCACTCCATTTTTAGCATTCATTAACCTAATTTCAGCTTTTTCTTTCTCTACCCTCTCAACATCCTCTTCTTCTACTAAAGCAATATTTTCTAAATATCCCTTATCACTCTTAACAACTAATAAAGAAGAAAGTTTACTAACCTCACTATTATATGAAGAAATAATATTAGAAACAAGTATCCCAATACTCTCTTCAGGATGACTAACACCATAACAATACGTATACCATACAAAAGCAATAAATATAAAAGGAATAAATCCCATAAACCTTAATATTCTTCTCTTTTTCTTCCTTACATTATCTCTTTTCATATCAAATCCCCCAAAATTTACTCATTATTCTAATATAAAGAAACCAAAAAGTCAACAAAAAAGAAAGATTATAACCTCTTTCTCTCTTCATCACTCAAATCATCTAATATCTCTTTAATAATAACTCTCTCATCAAAAGGATATCTAACACCTTTTATCTCCTGATAATCCTCATGACCCTTACCAAGAATCATTATAACATCCCCCTCTTTAGCATTAACAATACTATATTTTATAGCCTCTTTCCTATCAGGAATAATTATATATTCACCACCAGTAGGCTTCAAAGTACTAAGAATATCATTAATAATATCATCATTATCTTCATACCTAGGATTATCTGCAGTTAAAATAGATAAATCAGCAAGTTCTCCCGCTATTCTACCACAATCAAACCTTCTCTGTTTACTTCTATTACCACCACAACCAAATACAACAACTATCCTCTTAGGCTTAGCCTCTCTAATAGTCTTAATTACATTCTCCATAGCAATACCTTGATATGCATAATCAATTAAAACATTAAATTTCTTACTAACATTAACAGGCTCTAATCTCCCCTTAACAGATATATGTAATAAAGTCTTTTTAATACTATCAATATCTATATTCAATAAATACCCCAAACTAATAACGCACATCATATTATAAGCATTAAAATTACCAGGAATACTAACCTTAAAACTATCATTAACAATTCCACTAGTCTCCATACTTATTCCAATAAAACCAGGCTCTATTATATTCTTACAACTAACTAATCTTAAATCAGCCTTCTCATTAACTCCATAAGTATGTATATCTCCCTTAAATTCAGATATCATATTCTTATACTCAATATCATCTAAATTAAATATACCATACCTACTTTGCTTAAACAACAAACTCTTACAATATACATATTCTGCATAACTATCATGCTCATCTTTCCCTACATGATCTAAAGATAAATTAGTAAATATTCCATAATCAAATATCATATCTTCCCATCTATGTAACTTTAAAGATTGACTAGAAACCTCCATTATAAAATATTCTATCCCCTCTTTAATCATCTCTCTCATATACTTATAAACATCATATGCCTCTGGACTAGTATTAACAGTATGATAATATTTATCCTTAAAAAACACCCCCATAGTACCAATAACCCCAGCACTCTTTCCAACATCCTCTAACATCTTCATAATAGTCCAAGAAGTAGTAGTTTTTCCCTTAGTACCAGTAATACCAATCGTAACAATCTCCTTATCAGGATAATCAAAAAATCTTCTAGATAAAGTAGCAAGCTTCCTTCTTGTATCCCTCATCTTAATTACACATATATCCTCGCTAACACTAAAATTCTTCTCTGTAATAATTGCTACAGCACCATTACTTATAGCCTTTCCAATAAAACTATGACCATCTACCATAAAGCCACTCATAGCAACAAATAAAAATCCACTCTTAACATTTCTAGAATCATATGCAATATCTTTTATCTCTACATCAATATCTCCCTGTATTACTCTATATTCCATTCCCTCTAATAAATCTCTTAATCTCATAAACATCCTCCTGTAATATATTATTTATATAATTTAAATTATTGCTATAAATATAAATTAAAATTAAACACTACCAATGGTATTAGAACCATTATTACTATCATTATCTCCAATATCATCTATATCAGATATCTTACTAACATCCTCAATAATCTTATTCATATAATGTCTCCTAATTACCAATATTATTTATATCAACATTAACATTCTCTAAAGCAAGTTCATCTTTAAATTGTTCTTTAAATACCAACAATTCCTTCTTTATAACATCAGGATATACCGCCTTTGAAGTCCTTATTGCATCATATATATTCTTAAATCCAACAGAACTTCTATTCTCATACATCGCATTACTAAAAGCCTGTCTTAGTAACACTAATGCTATATCTGGATATCTAGATGAAACCTCATATACCCTCTTATATTCATCAGTCATATTAACAATAAATTTCATTATTTCCTCTTTCTGGAAATCTGTATACGCTAATTTCAATCCAGTCTGATACTCTATCTTAGGTAAAGTCTTAAGTAATATCTGAACACACATCTCCTTAGTAGGTTCCGCTACATCAACCTTATCAAATCTTCTTAAAAAAGCCTTATCTCTTAATATAAAGTGCTCGTATTCATAAGTAGTAGTTGCACCCACTATCTTAATACTCCCCCTACTAAGTCCCTCTTTAAACATATTAGCAAGATCCAATGTACCATTACCTATCAAAGTATGAATTTCATCTATAAATAATATTACCTTATCCATAGTCTTAAGTTCATTAACCAACTTCAAAACTCTATTCTCACCATCTTGATCGTTACCAATCAAAGCAGTAGTATTTAATCTAAATATCTTAAAACCAAGAAGTCTATTAGGAACCATATTTCTCTGTATCCTATAAGCAAGTCCCTCTACTATAGCAGTTTTACCTATACCAGGTTTACCAACTAAAACAGCAGATTTCTCAGGAGTAAGCAATACCAATATTAAATCTTTTATTTCCTTATCTCTTGCTATAGCAGGATCAGTAATATAAGTAACAGCAGTCATATCATCAGAATAACGAGCCAGTATTGAAACATTCTCTAAATTATTATCCATCAGTATCCTCCTATCTTAAACTAAGTCCCCAAACAAAAGCCCACAATAATCCAGTAAGCATTATAGCACTCAAAAACATAGCATCTAAAAATCCCCCAGATGTTCTTTTTCTAAGATCATAATACATATGATACTTCTTTCCCTTTTCCTCAGGTAATAAATTATTCTCAATCTCAACAGGCAACTTATCTCTATTCATTATAATCATCCTCCAATATATTTTTAATCTCATCTCTTATCATAAGATTATCACAACTATCAATAATATCCAAAATTTTACTAGTTTTATAATATAACTTCAATTTATCCTCATAAAAATATAACTTATTAACAATACTCTTGATAGATTTATGTATAGCATTCCTACTAATTTTTAAATTATCACCAATTTCTTGTAAAGATAAATTATCAAAATAATACTGCTCAAAATACTCTTTCTGTTTCTCATTAAATAAATCCCCATAATAATCATATAAAATAATTATATAATCTCTATCATCCATATCAAATAGTATTTAATATTGTATATATAACTGAAATCACTAATAATATTAAACCACAACCAAATAATATATATACAATATTAATCCTTTCCTTATCATCCCTAAAGCAGTATCCTAAAGAAAAGCATTCTAAAGCACCCATAATTAACGTTGCAGGCAAAAAAACTATCTTCCTAAACGTATTAATAAGTAAAACTATAAAAATAATTAAAACAATCAAACAAAATAATTCCTCAATTTTCTTCATTGATAGCATCATATCATTTTTCTTTTTTTTCATATCTTTCCCTCTTTATAAATCTTTAAACAATCCATATATATATTTTTCTATATCAAAAGGCTCCAAATCATCTTCCCCTTCACCAAGACCAACAAACTTAACCGGAATATTAACCTCTTCTTTTATGGCAAGTACAATACCTCCCTTAGCAGTACCATCCAACTTAGTAAGAACAATACCAGTAATATTAGTAATCTCCTTAAAACTTTTAGCCTGGCTAATACCATTTTGACCCGTAGTAGCATCAATAACAAGCATAGTCTCATGAGGAGCATCAGGAATCAATTTCTTTACAACCCTATTAATCTTAGCAAGTTCATTCATCAAATTATCTTTATTTTGTAACCTACCAGCAGTATCTATCAAAACAACATCATAATTATCATCCTTAGCAAGTTCTATAGCATCATACATAACCGAAGAAGGATCAGTTGATTCGTTAGTAACAACTCTAACACCTATTCTATCTCCCCATTCCTCAATCTGTTCTATAGCACCCGCTCTAAAAGTATCACCTGCTACAAGCATTACCTTTTTGCCATCTTTTTTTAACTTTTTAGCAATCTTACCAATAGTAGTAGTTTTACCAACGCCATTAACACCTACAAATAATATAACAGTAGGTCCATCACTACTATAATGAATTTTACTATCAATAATATTATTACCAACATACATAATAAATAATTCATCAATTATAATTTCTTTTAACGTTTCTGGACTATCAATCCTCTCAGATTTCACTCTATCTCTAAGCCTATCAACAAAACTCATAACAGTATTAACACCAATATCTGCCATAATTAAAATATCTTCTAATTCCTCAAAATAATCCTCATCTATATTTTTATATTTTTTACTCAAATTAGAAAGCCTAGTAGTAAATTCCTTTCTACTCTTTTCTAATCCCTTATCATATTTAACAACCTCAGAAGACTTATCCTTTGTAAAAACATTTTTAATTTTATCAAATAATCCCATAGCATACCTCCCATATATACTTACATTATAACATAATTAATTAATTTATAAAATAGATTTAAAAAACAATTGACAAAATTAAGCCATAATGTTAGAATACAACTCATAAATTATTAAAGGGGGATTAAAAATGAGTAAAAGAGAACAACTTAAATTAGTAAAAAAAAGAAAGAAAAAAGAGAAAATAACAAGAAATTTATATGCATCAAGCACAATATTATTTTTATTAACAGCAATAATAAACATAATAAATTTAATATATAATCCCTATTTATTAAACGGTTTAATATTAGAAATAAATATTGCAATAATAATTTACTGTATATATTCTTGGATAAAATCTCAAAAAACAATATCTAACCTAAAAGAAGAAGAATTAAACATAAGAATAAGAACTATTCTAACATCTCTAGAATAGTTCTTATTTTATTTTGCCTCTTCGCAAGCTCTAGTCTCTCTAATAACAGTAACCTTAATAGTACCAGGATACTGCATTGTATCTTCAATTTTATTTTTAATTTCTCTAGCAATCTGATAAGAAGTTAAATCATCAACCTCTTCTGGTTTAACCACAACTCTAATCTCTCTACCAGCACTAACAGCATATGCCTTATCAACTCCAGAAATAGAATTACCAATTTCCTCAAGTTGTTCCAATCTTTGGAAATAATTCTCAGAAGAATCATTTCTAGCGCCAGGTCTAGAAGCACTTATCGTATCTGCTATAGCAACAATAGAAGCAATAACACTATCAGCATCACAATCACCATGATGTGAAGCAATAGAATTAATAACCACCTTGTCCTCATTATATTTCTTAGCAAGATCAACACCTATTTGAACGTGTGAACCTTCCATTTCATAATCAATAGCCTTACCTATATCATGAAGAAGTCCTGCTCTCTTAGCCAAATTAACATTTTCACCTAACTCTGATGCCAAAAGTCCAGATATATTAGCAACCTCAATAGAATGTTGTAAAGCATTCTGACCGTAACTAGTTCTAAAATGTAACCTACCAACAATATCAATAAGTTCAGGATCCATTTTAGATAATCCTAATCCATATACTGCATCCTTACCATATTCCCTAATCTGTCTTTTAACTTCCTCACACATTTTATCATAAACTTCTTCAATTCTAGCAGGATGTATCCTACCATCACTAATCAAAGTTTCCAAAGTAAGTCTTGCTATCTCTCTACGCATAGGATCAAAACTAGAAATAACTATTGCCTCTGGAGTATCATCAATAATCAAATCAACACCAGTAACAGATTCAATAGTCCTAACATTTCTTCCTTCTCTACCAATGATACGA
Organism: Oribacterium sp.; assembly: GCA_963652285.1. Classification (GTDB taxonomy): domain Bacteria; phylum Bacillota_I; class Bacilli_A; order RF39; family UBA660; genus RUG11198. Next base: position 2,217 of record CAVJSY010000037.1, on the reverse strand, counting down.
CCTTTCATCTCATCATTAGGTAAACTAATAACAGAAACAGTTTGATTATTAGTAACATCTGCAGCATATCTCTGCATACAACCAACAATCATCTCTTTAGCCTTAGCATCTGCTTCCAATTTTGCTTCTGCTTCACACTCTTTAATATAAAGAGCAACTTCCTTATTCATGTTTGCCTCAACAGTCTTCATTATCGCATCATGAGCCTGTTCTTTTGTATATTTACTAATACTTTCAAGTTTTTCGAGTTGTTGTTTCTTAATTTCTTCTATTTCGGTTTCTTTTTCTTGAATTTCTTTTTGATGATCTAATAACTTATTTTCTCTTTTAGATAAATCTTCTTCTCTATTTTGCAAAGTAATATCTCTTCTATCTATATTATTTTCTCTTTGCAAAAGTCTATCTTCAGTTTCTTTTATCTCACTCTTTTTCTCTTTTATTTCTTTATCAGTTTCCATCTTTAAATGATGTATCTCTTCTTTATATTCTAAAATAGAATCACGTTTTAATTTATCTGCTTCCTTTTTAGCAGTTTCAATCATACTCTCAACTAAAGACTCAGTTTTTTTTCTTTTAATAATACCAAAACCAATTATTAAAGCGCCACCAATTATTAATCCAAGGAGGAATACCAAAATAGAGACAATTATAGAATTCATAATTCACCTCCATTTACTTAACTATTATAGAAAAAATTTAATTTAAAATTTAATTTAGACTATACAATATCATTGTAAATGTATTTTAAACCCTTGTCAAGTAAATTAACATAATTTACCATAAGGTAACAAAAAAGAAGTTATTTTGTCTTTTCAACTTCCTTTTCTTTTTTTTCTTTCTTAGAATCACTTTTATTTTTCTTATCTTTTTTATCTATGCCATAGTGCTCACGAACCTTTTGTTCTATCTCTTCCATTAAAGTATGATTATTTTTAAATAGCATTTTAACATTCTCTTTACCCTGACCAATTTTATTATCTTGATAAGAATACCATGCTCCGCTCTTATCAATAATTCCAGCCTCAGTTGCTAAATCAACAAGTTCACCCTCATGACTAACTCCCTCGCCATACATTATATCAACACTAGCAGTTTTAAACGGAGGAGCAACTTTATTTTTTACAACTTTTATATTTGTTCTATTACCAATTACATCACTACCTTGTTTAATTTGTTCTCCTCTTCTAATATCCAATCTAACAGAAGAATAATATTTTAGTGCTTTACCACCAGGAGTAGTTTCTGGATTTCCAAACATAACCCCAACTTTTTCACGTAGTTGATTTATAAATATTACTATAGTATTAGTTTTATTAATAGAACCAGATAACTTTCTCAATGCCTGACTCATAAGCCTAGCTTGTAACCCAACATGAGAATCCCCCATCTCACCATCAATTTCAGCCTGTGGAACTAATGCTGCCACAGAATCTATTACAATTATACTAACAGCTTCACTCTTAACTAATGCATCACAAATTTCTAAAGCTTGCTCACCAGTATCAGGTTGAGATAATAACAACTCATCAATATCTACACCTAAATTACTAGCATACACTGGATCAAGTGAATGCTCAGCATCTATAAAAGCCGCTCTCCCACCATCTTTTTGAACTTCCGCTATAGCATGTAAAGCAAAAGTAGTTTTACCAGAAGATTCTGGTCCATATATTTCTATAATCCTACCCTTAGGATATCCACCAACACCTAAAGCAATATCCAAAGTTAAAGAACCACTACGACTAACTTCAATATCCATCTCCTCTTGTTCTCCTAACCTCATAATAGAACCCTTACCAAATTGTTTTTCTATATCCGCTAAAACTTGTTCTAAAGCCTTATCTTTATCAGTATTTTTAATCATATCTTTCTCCTTCTCTCACTGTACAACTAAATTATATACTACATTTTTTTTGCTGTCAACACTTTCACAAACATTTGTTTGTGTTTTTTAAAAAAATCAAAAATAGCCTTTCTAAAAATATCTACTAAAATGCAAAACAAGAAAATCATAATAGCGCATACAAAACAATATAAAATATGTTCAAATGAAGTACCATAAAAAACATCAATCTTCAAAAATTTGTAAATAAATTCCCTTACATATACATTATCATGTAACAAATAAACACCAAAAACATATCTTGAAATAAAATTAACAAACTTACTTTTAAACTTCAAATTTCTAAAAAATTCAAAATAGCACAAACTTTGAAC
>CAVJSY010000036.1:0-4861 GCA_963652285.1 Oribacterium sp. | reverse complement strand
CTAAAAATCTTAGCTATATCTTCTAAAGAAAAAAATAATTATTACTTATCATTAATAGATGCTAAACACGATAATTATTACATAGGACTATATAATGAAAACTATGATGAAGTAATAGCAGAAAGTTTTTCTAATTTAGAAGAAGTAAAATATTTAATAGATAAGTATAATCCGACTATTTTAAGTAATAATGATTTATCTATATTAAACTATAATATTAATAAAACTATCCTTGATTTACCAAAAATTATAGAATACTACAAAGATAAAAAAACAGAAAATCCTCATCTAGTAAATCCTAACTATTTAAAATTACCACAAGCATTAGAAAAATGATAAGAGAAATAGAATATTTAAGTGACGCTAACCCCTTTGCAAAATATATAGAATACATAATAGATGGCAAAAAAGTAGGATATTTAAAATATTCACATATCTATGATAGAATAGAAATAGATGATTTATTTGTAAGTATTGATAATAGAAATCAAGGAATAGGTAATAAGCTAATGAGTTATATAGTATGGAAAGCAATAGATACGCACTCAGTGAATATAACATTAGAAGTAAGAGTAAGTAATACTATAGCAAGAAACCTCTATAAAAAATATGGATTTAGAGAAGTAGCATTAAGAAAATCTTATTACGGAGATGAAGACGGAATATTAATGGAAAAACAGGTGATGTAAATGAAAGATATATATTGTTTAGCAATAGAATCGTCATGCGATGAAATGAGTATGAGTATTATAAAAAATGGTGATACTGAAATTAATACAGTAGTATTTTCTCAGATAGATATTCATAAAAAATTTGGTGGAGTAGTCCCAGAAATAGCAAGTAGAAATCATATAGAATGTGTAACAATAGTATTAGATGAATTATTAACAAAATCTAATATGGATTATAATGATATTGACATAATAGGAGTAACATATGGCCCAGGATTAATAGGAAGTTTATTAGTTGGACTACAAGCTGCTAAAACAATTGCTTTAGTAACAAATAAACCATTAATACCAGTACATCATATAGCAGGTCATATATACGCTAATAACTTAGTAAAAAGATTAGAATTTCCACTAATAGCACTAGTAGTAAGTGGAGGTCATACAGATTTAGTCTATATGGATAAAGATTATTCTTTCAAAAGAATTGGTTCTACACTAGATGATGCAGTAGGAGAAGCATACGATAAAGTAGCAAAAGTCTTAGGACTAGAATACCCAGGAGGACCTAAAATAGATAAATTAGCAGCAATTGGTAGTGATACATATAATCTACCATATCCACTAGATGATGATAGTTATAACTTTTCTTTCAGTGGAATTAAAAGTGCAGTAATAAATCTAGTTCATAATGAAACTCAAAGAAATAATGAAATAGTAAAAGAAAATATGGCTGCATCATTCCAAAATAGAGTAGTAACAGTAATAACTAAAAAAACCAAAAGAGCTTTAGAAGAATACAAAGTTAAACATCTAGTAATGGCAGGAGGAGTTGCCGCTAACAGTGGATTAAGAAAAAGTATAGAAAATATGTGTAATGATTTAAACGTATCATTCTCTACACCACCAATTAAATACTGTACTGATAATGGTGCAATGATTGGCGTAGCTGCATATTATGCTTATAAAGCAGGAATTATTGCAGATTTAAAACTAAATGCTAAAGCAACAGATAGTTTATATGAAATTAAAAAAAAGGTATAAAATTCCTAAAAAATCATAAAATAATAAAAAAGTTAACAAAAATATAAAAAAATAAAAAAAACCCCTTGATTTCTTAGTAAAATTATTATATAATTAAGAAGTCATTGAGGAAATGCCTGATTAGCTCAGTCGGTAGAGCGGTTGGCTGTTAACCAATAGGTCGTAGGTTCGAGTCCTACATCAGGCGCCATTATGATATTAAACCCCTTAATATTTAAGGGGATTTTTAATGCCTAAAGAAAGGAGGTTTATTATGGAACAAAGAAAATACCAAAATAGTATAGAATTAATAGATTTATATAAAGTAGTAACATACATAATAGCAAATGATACAAAGAAAAATAAAAGATGGACCTATTATTATAAAGACTTAAGAATAAAAATATTAAATTATATGAATAATTCAAACGATGAATATACAATAACTGTTATAAATAGATATATAGAACAAGGAATAATAATAAATCTACTTTCAAAATTAATTTCTAGAAAAGATAAATTTTACTTAGATAGTTACCTAAAAACTTGCAGTGAAGATACCGAAGAATTTACTCATAACCTAAAAATAGATGAACCACTTCAAGAAACAGACATACCAGACTTATATCTATACTATGTATCTAAGTATAATAAAAAGAATATGATGACTAAACCAAAAGTAAGAGCAAGAGTTTTAAACTAACAATTGCTTTTTTTTAATACATTTGTTATAATCTATATAGAAAGTAGAGGGGAAATAAATGAAAAAAGAAATAAAAAAAGAAACTAAAAAAATTAGCAAAAAGAATTTAATTTTAATAGGATTAATCGCAGCATTAGCATTATTCTTAATAACAATAGCAATAATATTAACCACAATAAATAATGATAAAAAACAAGATGATAATAAAAAAGATAATGTTATAGAAAATAAACAAGAAGGAGTAATAGGAGATAAAGAAGTAGAAGGACTTAAATTAACTAAAACATCATTAATCTATAAAGATGGCAAATCTACTCTCATAACAACTGTTACCAATAATACTGATGAACCATACTATTTAGAAGAATTTCACATAATAGTAAAAGATAAAAATGGAAATGATATAATTAATTATCAAGATGAAGAAGGAAATACAGTAAATTACTTAGTAGGCTATGCCGGAGTAGAAATACAGCCAAATGAAAGTGTTCCAATAGAAACCGCAATTGACTTTGATATCTCATCAGCAGCCTATACAGTATCTTATGAAATAGTAAAATAGCGACTAATAAATCGCTATTTTATTTCAAACAATTACCATATCTCTTTTCAAAATCTAAGGTGATAAAGCTCTGCTCCTGACTCAAGTTTTGTAGTTTTTTCTCAAATACAGTTGAAATTGGATGTTCTCCATTTTCTTTTTTTATATCATGAATTTTAAAACGATATTTCTTCAAAAAATCATCATAATTAGTAACCATAAAAATCTACTTTACAATTGCTTCAACATCATGAGCTTGGTAACCTTTATTAGTACTAATTAAATTAAAAGAAACTTCTTGACCTTCAGATAAAGTTTTATATCCATCTGCTTTTATAGCAGAATAATGAACAAAAATATCTTCTCCTCCTTCAAATTCAATAAATCCAAAACCCTTGGTATTATTAAACCATTTAACTCTACTTTTCATAATTCTCTCCTCCTATTAAATAATACGTTTATATTATCCCATAAATATCTACTAAAAACTTGTAAACTTTATGGAATATTAAGAGAAAAAGACTGCCAAAAAACTGTAATCAAACTATTTAAATAAATCTTTACTATTTTTCTTCCTAGGTGGCAATATTTTAGAATATTCTTGAGTAACATCGTATAACTTTTTTAAACGAGAAATCTCTTTATTTATCTGATCAATACTTAAATTTAATTCTTCTGCTTGCTTTGAAATTGAATATCCCTTAGCTCTAGTTCTTATAATATATTCTTGTCTTTCATTTAAATTGCCTTCCTCTATAAAAGCCTCTATAATTGTTTTAGTCCACAGTATTTGCTTTGTCATTAAAAACCATCCTCTACATAATAGCAATATTTAATTTCTTTCTCTCTACAATAAAAATATTATCAAAAAATATGCTGAATTAAAAGGAATATAACATATTATATACTTATTAAACTATTTTAGAATATTAAAGAAACAAAAAGTTAATTGTGTAACTTATAGGTTATTATTTTCTGTACAATACATAAGTATTTATTTGCAAATATTAAATAGATATAATTAATAAAACAATATAGTAGTTTATAAATATTTTGTTGATAACTTTAATGTATCCATATTAATTATTAATAGAAAAAACGACCTTTCTCAATACTTAGAAAAAGGTCGATACAATCCTAAAAATGGCAGGAGTGGTAGGATTTGAACCCACGACATTTGGTTTTGGAGACCAACGCTCTACCAACTGAACTACACTCCTATAAGTTCTCACAAAAAACAAGAACATATTTAATTTATCATAAAATTTAATATTTTTCAACTATTTTACTAATATTTTTCAAAAATTGACATATATTACACTAAAGGTGAGTTAAATGATTGTCAAATATACAGATAAAGAATTAGAACTTCTAGCAAGATTAATGAGAGCAGAAGCAACAGGAGAAGGAAATCTTGGAATGCTTATGGTAGGTAATGTTGGAATAAATAGAGTCCTAGCAAACTGCTTAACATTTAAAGACATAACTACTATAAGTAAGATGGTATTTCAATCTCCAGGAGGATTTTAGAAGTTAGTACAACTTGAAGATAACTTCAAAATCCTCTTTAGAATTAAATATTATTTTGTCAATAACTGAGAATAGTAATTCTCTTTTTTCTTTGTTTTCAAGAGTTTTATAAATCTCTTGCCAATTGCTATTCAAAAATTTTTTTAAATTTGTAAAATCTTTACGTTCCTTACATTCTTTTGATTTTTTTTCTATACTAGTTAGTTCCGATTTGAGAGTGGAATACTTTTTCTTATATAATTCAATATCGATTGCATCTTCTAGATAAAGGTTAGTTAATTTCTCAAGATCACTTTTAATTTTACCTTTTCTATTAGAATAGTCAATAACTTTATTTGTACTATTAATATCTTCAAATTTATATTTGTTTATTTCATTTTCAATGAGTCTGTTTAT
>CAVJSY010000035.1:0-4813 GCA_963652285.1 Oribacterium sp. | reverse complement strand
GAATAATATTTAACGTATCGGATACACATTTATATCGTATTCAAGAATTATTTACTGAGGTAGAGAAAACCAATAGAAAAATTGTAATTATGGGTAAAAGACTTAAGAAGATAATTGATTTTGCTATTGAAAATCATTATCTATATATATCTAAAGATATTATTGGTGATTTATCTAATATAAATGATAAGAATGTTGTAATACTAAATGCTAATGAAAAAGATAAACCATACTACAATATCATGAGAATAGTTAACGGTTATGATAAGTTTATTAAGTTAAACGAAGATGATACTGTATTTTTAGCTACTCCTATTTATGATAATAGAGAGAAAACTTTTTATAGTTTACTTGATGATATTGCTAAGACAGGAGCAGATGTAGTTAGTTTGTCTTCTAAAAAATATTTATCACATCATGCTTCTAATGAAGATTTAATGACTATGATTAATTTAATGAATCCTAAGTATTATTTTCCAATAAGAGGAGAATATAAAAATCAGGTTATGAATGCTGAATTAGCAGAAATGGTTGGTATACCTAAAAATAATATTATTCTTAAAGAAAATGGTGATGTTGTTACATTTAAAAATGGAGTAATGTTAGATACTTTTGAAAAAGTTCCTAGTGGCTCTGTTTTAATAGATGGTACTGCTGGTGATGATATTGGAGAAGTTGTTTTAAAAGATCGTGAGATGCTTAGTGATAATGGTATTATGATTATTTCTGTTACTTTGAATAAACAAACTAAAGAAGTAATAGCAGGCCCTGAGATATTAACAAGAGGATTTGTTTATGTTAAAGATTCTTATGAACTAATTAATGAGATTAAAAAGATTTCTGAAAAGATAGTAGTAGATAACACTAAGGGAATGAAGTATATTGAATATAATAAAATTAAAAATACTATTAGAGATGAATTAAGTAAATATTTAGTTAGTCAAACTGGTTGTAAACCAATGATTATTACTGTAATTCAAGAAATTTAAAAAGACTTAAGATTTTTCTTAAGTCTATTTTTGTATATTTAAATCATCAATTTCAACAATTTTTAATAATTCTGTCATTGTTGTAAATCCTGCTAAAACTTTATATAATCCATCTTGTAACATTGTTGTAGTATCCTTAGTATATACTAATTTTCTTAAAGCATCTTTTCTTAAGTTGTTACTTATAGCGTCTCTTACTTCTTGGTTGATTGCTAGTACTTCATGAATAGCGACACGACCACGATATCCATCAATACAATGTTCGCATCCGACAGCTTCATATATTTGATTAACATCTAGACCTAAGGCAACTTTAAATAACTGTTTTTCAAATTGAGTAGTAGGTCTTAATTTTTTACATTTATCACATAATTTTCTTGCTAGTTTTTGAGATATTATTCCTTCTAGGGCACTTGCTAATAAATATCTTTCTACATCCATATCCAATAATCTTTCTATTGTACTTAAAGAGTTATTAGTGTGTATTGTAGATAATACTAAGTGACCTGTAATAGAGGCTCTTACTGCTATTTGGGCTGTTTCACTATCACGAATTTCTCCTATCATTATAATATTAGGGTCTTGTCTTAAAATGCTTCTTAATACAGCAGCAAAATCTAGTCCTATTTCACTATTAACTTGAATTTGGTTTAATCCTTCCATTTCCATTTCTACCGGATCTTCTACTGTTATTATGTTAGTTTCTTCAGTGTTTAATCTTTGAAGTATTGAATAAACTGTAGTTGATTTACCACTACCAGTAGCACCTGTTACTAAAACAATTCCATTAGGAACACTAATCATTTTTAATACTTTTTTATAGTTTGTTGTACTAAAGCATAATGTTTCAATTCCTTGTAAACTCATTGAATAATCCATAATTCTTATAACTATTTTTTCGCCTTTTTTAGCGGGTAGGGTAGATACACGCATATCTAACTTTAATCCATCTATAGTAGTTTTTATAGCACCATCTTGTGGTAATCTTGTTTCTGTTATATTCATTCCTGCTAAAATTTTTATTCTAGCAGTTAAATTCTGCTTAACATTATTTGGGATTTTTAAGTATGTATTTAATATTCCATCTATTCTAAGTCTTACTTTCAAGCAGTCAATAGCGGGATCAAAATGGATATCACTAGCGCCTTTTTTAGTCGCGGTTATTAAAATATCATTTACTATATCCACTATTGGAGTTGTTTCAAAATCAAATTTATCTTGTTGATTTGCTAGTAAATTATTAAAACTAGTTGTATCTTTATTAGTATTTTGATTTTGTTGTATTTCATTCGTATTCATATTTTTTTCTACATTATCCATAATTTATCCCTTCTTTATTCTTTACTTTATTCTATTTATATTATATAATATTATTGTTATAATAGCAAGTAAAAGGTGTGAAAAATGTATGATAAAATTAAATTGTAAAGGTTTTATGATGGCCGAAGTAATCATTGTATCTACTGTTATTTTGAGTACTTTAGTAGGACTTTATACTATTTTTAATAAGATGTATATCGTTTATACTGAAAGAAGTTATTATTATAATATTGATGCTGTCTATGCTGGAGAAAGTATTTATAATTATTTAATTAATAATGAAAAATTAACTTCTCTAGCAAAAACTATTAATGACAGTAACTCATATTATGACATAATTAGTATTGATACTGAACAAAATAATTGGATATGTAATGAATTAATTTCAGAAACTCTTTGTAACACTTTAGGAAATACATACTCCATTAAAAGGGTTATATTAACAAAATATAATAAGGATTATATAGAAAAAATAGAAAATCAAGATGCTAAATTAACTGATTATATTAATTATATTAAAACTAACTTAAATTTTAATGATACAGACGATAATAATGATAAATTCAGTTATATAATTATAACTGAATTAGAAAATGATGATAATCAATATTTTGGTTATTATAGAATCAGGTGAGAGAAATGAAATTAAATAGAAAAGGATATTTAATAGTAGAAATTATTGTTGCCTCAGTACTTGCTATGGGAATTGCTTTCTTTTTAGTTAGACTTACTATTTCCTTTAGTAGGAAAGATGAAGATATTTATAAATCTATATCTTTTACTAACGATAAAAATATTATAACAAATAAAATAATGTCAGATTTTAGTCTTTATACTTTATATGATATATCTAAAGAAGTAAACGCTGAAAAAAGTATTTACGTTGTTAAATTTACTTACCTTTTTTATGGAAGAACCTCTGAAAAAACATTAACTATAGATAAGAAAAATAAAACTATAACATATGGAGACTATTCTAAGGAAATTGAGAATGCTTTAGAAATAGGAGATGTAAGTATTGATATTAACGATAATCAATCAGTTTCTATAATTATTCCAATTACAAATATTTACAATGATGAAGATTATAGTATTAGACTATTTGTACCTTATTCAGTTAAAAGCACAGTATCAATTTTATCATTAGGGGATTATGTATCATATACACCAGCTAATACCTCTTATACTACCGATAAATCTAAAACAGGATATACTAGCACTCAAACAATAAATCCTAGTGAATTAAATTTATGGAGGGTATTAAAAGTAAATAATGATGGCTCAGTAGATTTAATCTCAGAATATACTTCTAGTGTAGCAATAACTTTTTACGGAAAAACAGGATATTTAAACTTAGTAGGATATTTAAATGAACTAGCAAAACAATATGAAAATAGTAACTATACAAAAGGTTCCCGATATTTTGGATATAATGGACAAACAGAATATATAACAGATGATTCAAAATTCACCACTACAGCACCATGGAAATGTGCTACTGGGAAAAGTTGTAACCCTGTAGAAAGTCAAGGAGGAGGAGATACTTTATATACAGATGACTATAATCAATTAAATACAGCATTAGGTACAAGGGTAGCTTATAAAGTTGGAACTAGTACTGCAACATCGTATTGGGTGGCTAGTCGTTATTATTACTATGATTCTAGTGATGAGACTTATCATCATTGGCGTGGTCGTTATATTGACTCCCTTGAAGGTAGCAATCTGTATGAGCTTGATAGCTCTAAGTTTTATGAGAATAGTAATAGTTATGCCATTCGTCCTATAGTTACTTTGAAATCTGACTTAGTAATAACTAATGGAGATGGAAGTAGTAGTTCTCCATATCAATTATTAAATGTTTCACAATAATTCGACAAATTATTTAATTATATAGGTATATTATTAGTTTGGTGATATTATGATAAGTAAGATCAAACGAGGTATTATACCTATTTTTTTAGCGATTGTATGTGGAAGTATTTGTGGTAAGTTAGTATGTAGTATTTATGTTGATAGTGCATCTAAATCTTTTAATGAAACTAAAATATATTTAATTCAAGCAGGAGCATATTCTACTTATGATAGTATGGTTAGTAATACTAGTGTTAATAACTATGTTTATTATGAAGATGATGGTTTGTATAAGGCTATTATTGGCATTACTGAAAATAAAAATAATATAGATAAGATTAAAAGTACTTATGATGGAGAAGTTATTGTTAGTGAGTATTATTCTTTAGATAATAAGTTAAATGAAGAGATAGAAAAATATGATAGGGAAATAGAAAAATTAGAAGACAAAAATGAGATAAAGAATATTGTTATAGAGATGTTAGGTATATATAAAGATAATGATAATAATACTTTAGTTTATATTAATTAGAATACAATACATCAATATAAATACTAATATATTTTAATAGTTATTTAATTGTTGAATTTATATTAGACCTGTCCGGAAAGCTAATATTTAAAATATAAGAAAAATATGATATTATAGT
>CAVJSY010000034.1:0-2962 GCA_963652285.1 Oribacterium sp. | reverse complement strand
TCTAGATATAAAATCATATTACTAGGACTTGTTATATATTTCTTTCCTTCAAATGATTTACCATCTATTTCATAGGTGTAATTATATGTAAATTTATCTTTTATTTCATAAGAGTTTACTTGAAATGTTGAAGAGGATAAAACTGTATTCGATAGATCTATTGGATTAGATAATGTGTATTCATATTTTTTTTCATTATTATCTAGATTTATTGGAGATAAATCTATTTTTGTATCTTTAACATTTCCAGAATAATCTATATAAAAATTATTGGATATATCTTCTTCTTTTATCTCATATACTAGTAGATATGTATTGTAATTTTTTATTACTTGATTTTTATAACCTGCTCCTAAATCTTTAAAATATGAATAATACTTCAAGGTGTTTGTATATTTATTTTTATTTGTTTTTAATACTACATTAGCTGTATTTAGAGTTGCATTATCAGTTTTAGGATTTACTGATAATTTAATTATTAGGAATGCTCCATTATCTTTTAATATTTCACCAGTATAAGATTTATTTGTTATATAACTATTAGTTATTTGCATATCAAAATTATCTGAAGAGAATGTTTCATTTTGTTTATATACTTTATTTACTATAGTTTTATCTATAGTGATAGTTGATAGGCCTAATAATATAATTACTGCTAGTGATATTAATACAAATAATCTATTTTCTGCATAATAATATTTTAACTCTCTTATTCTTCTATTTAATTTTTGAGTAAATTTATGTTGATTAAAGCCCATTGTTAATTCTACTTCTTCATCATCTGTTACATCTATATTTAAGTTTCCTATATCTTCAGAAAAATTAAATTTCTTTATATCAAATCCTATTGCTCTTATTGTTGTTAAGACAATTGTTCCATATTGGAATATTAAAATTATTCTAAGTAAATCTCTATATAATAATACTGTTTTTGTTTCTAGTACATTATTATATATTGTCATCATTCCATTAGTTGCTATAAAGATTATAACTAGATCTACAATATATATTAATATTAGTAAGAGATAGAGAAATTTTGGTTTCTTTTTATATTTCATTAATATAAATAATATCAGACATACTATAATGGACGCTACAATGACTATATATGGTATGTTACTAAGATAATTTACTGCATTTAGTTTACCTATACTGCCATTTATGAACCCATTGTAAAAATTTAGTAACCCACTTACAAAGAATGCTAAATATATGTATAGTACTGTTAATACGGCATGTATTAATTTAAAGTTTTTTATTAAGAATGCATATGGTTTTTTTAATATCATTTTTACTCCTCCTATTATGTATTAATTATATTATTAACTTGGGGTTATGTCAATAAAAGAAAAAAAGAAAATCACTTTTCTTTTATGATTACTATTTGATCTGGGGATAGGGATAAATTTCTGTTTTCTTCTAAAATATAATTTATGTCTTTATTATATTGTTTTGATATATTTGATAAGGTATCTCCATTTCTAGTTAGGTATATTTGATAATTACTTCTTGGTATTATTAAGGTTTGATTTGGGTAGATGTAGTCATTTTTATCTAGTCCATTTAGTTTTAGTAGTAAATCTTCATCTACTTTGTAAGTTTTTGCTATTTGGTAAACACTATCTCCTTTTTTTACTTTGTAGTATTGAAATGGGGTTTTATTTTTAGGCACTACTAGATACTCTAAACCTATGATACTATTATTATTTAAGCCATTTATTTGAACTAGTACTTCTGGATCTACTCCATAAATTTCTGCTATAGACTCTAGGGTATCATTAGGATTTATTTTATATACTTCATACATATAATTAATCATCTCCTATGATAAGATATGCTAAAAATAAAAAAAGGGACATTAATCTTTGTCTCTTCCTTTGTATTTTTTCTTTTCTTCCATCATATAAGTAGTTATATTATTTTCTATTTCTGGGAGTGCTTTGGGGTCAATGTTTGATAGTACTACTACTTCTTTAATAGTATCTATCTGTACTTTACCCCATAATAATTCTTTAACTACTGTTAGATCATTAAACATATCTGGGGTAATTGAAATAAAGAAATATCCCCACATTAACCTTTTGGTTGCTATTATTATTCTTTTATTTGTTAATGCTACTACATTTGTATTTACAATATCAAATGAGCCAAAGTTTTTTTGAGCTGCAAAAGCATATATTACTTCTTCATCTGTATTTAAATGCATATCAACTACTTTACAGTGTTGTTTTAATCTGAATGCTATTGTCATAGGATATTTATTTTTAAATTCTCTTACCATTTTATAGCAACTTTTCATATAAATTCACTCCTATTCACTAGTATTTTCTAAAGTTATATATTCGCTTAGGAAATTATTTAATCCATCTTCATCTGTTTCACCTTCTAGGTAGTCAATTGCTTGGTTACCTATTAAGATGATAGTTGTTGGTGTTCCCCAACTGTCACTATTTTTCTTAAAGAAAGTGTTCGATTTTTGCAATAATGTAAATTCATCTTCTGATAGATTATCTGTATTAATATAATACATTGGAATATTATAATCACTTGCAAATTGCTCTGCTACTGGCATATAATTTATGCAATGTGAGCAAGTTGTTCTTTCTATTATAACTATAAATGGTTTTTGTGATTCTATTTTTTCTTTATATTCAGTATATGTTATTTCTGATAATCCTGATTCTCCTTCTAGTGTTAATGGTAGTTCATAATCAATTTTTGCTTCTGTATTTTTTCCAAAGGCAAATATACCTATTATAATTACTAGAACTACTACTGCTATTAATGCAATATCTGTTTTTTTCATTCTTATACCTCCGTTCTTATAACATTATTTTACTATTTATTTAAGTTAAAATCAAGGTATAGATGAAAAAATCATTGTATTTGTTGAAGATAAGATGGGAGAATATTAATATTTTTATTTAATGAATAAGATAATTTTATCCCCATAGATAAAACT
>CAVJSY010000033.1:3309-5681 GCA_963652285.1 Oribacterium sp. | reverse complement strand
ATATTAATATTAAAAAAATAAAACTGTTATCTTTTATTAATCCACTTAGTAATACTATATATATTAATGATATTACTATCCTATTTATTTCTTTATTTTCGTTGTATTTAGATAAATAATTTAATAAGAAAAATAAGATTAGACTAAATATTATATATGTTGATATTGTAACTATTGTCATATCTGCACCCCCAGAAATTAGTTTTATTATATATTTTATTTTGAGATTTGACAAGATATTTTCTTAAATATATTAAATTAAAAAGAAGAAATTTTTGTTTCTTCTTAAAATTCATAATCATCAAAATAGTCTTCATCATAATCAAAATAATTATCATCATCAAGATTGCTATCATAATCATTACTTGTATCTGTTGCTGATGATGTTGTCATTTTAGAAAAATCCGCTAGTAAGTTTGTTATTCCTTTACTCTTTAAGATATTAGAATAGATTTTTGATGTATCTTCATCAGTTAAATCTTTATAATCTATACTTTCATCTATACTTTTTTTACTTATTTCTTTATTATATTGAGTGCTAGTTGTTACTGTTACTTCATATGACATATTAGTACTATCTTTTACTGAAAATGATACAGTAGTATTTTCATTTTGTTTAGTTATTTTTACTGTTCCAGAATAAGTTTCATTGTTTGAAGTGATACTATAATTATATACGTCATCACTTTCTTTTGTTATTTCTATTGTGTCACTTTCTTGTTTTAATTCTAATTTAACAAACTTATTGCCTTCTGTATATAGTGTTAATGTTGCTCCACTACCTTCTATTTTTGTATCTATTTCATTTTGGATATTTTCTTTTATTTCATCTTCTGTTTTTTCAGTTATTGTAGCAGTACTTTTTAAAAACTCGCTATCTTCTAATAGAGAATTTAAAATATCATTCTTTAAAGTTTCTTGGTTTTCAGTGTTTAAGTTTAACATTGTTTTAGTTAATTTTTTACCATCCACTGTTTCTTTTGATGTTTCAAAATAATCATCTTTTAAAGAATTGTTAATAGCCTTATTCATACTTTTTAGTATTACTTTATAATCTTCTTTATTAGTTTTCTTAAATATGTCATTATAATTTTCTATATCTGTTTTTATATATTTATCATATATATCTTCTAGATAAACGTATCCAATTCCATTTTCTGCATATAAATTCAAGTTTAATAATTTTTCTTTATCATAGTTTGATTTTAGATCTAATGATATTATCTTATTATCTAAATCAACTCCATAATTTCCTTCTAAGTCTATTTTATTTAACATTGCAAATATTTCATTAGCATCATTGTCAGTGCTATTACCATTTACTTTTAAGGTAAATGTTCCTGATACTTTGGAATAATCTTTGATGTTACCTTCTAAATAATTGAATGTATTTGATATAAGTGTTTTAAACTGATTTTGATTTTCAAAAATAAACTTGGTTGCTATAACTCCTATTAATGCTAATACTAGAATTAATAGTAATGCTATTAGTACTCCTATTTTTGAATTTTCTTTCTTTTTTTCTTGTGTTGGTGGTGCTTGATAACTATTTTGATTATTATTCATATCAGTTGGTGCATTGCTTATATTTTGTTGGTTATTTGGTGTAGTATTGTTTTCTAATTCGTTCATATTTTTTTACTCCTTTACTATATAATTGTAGCTATCCTACTATGTTTAGTATAGTAAATTTTTTAAGAAAAGTAAATAAATTTGTAGAAATTTGTTACAAGATTTAAAACACTATTTTAATATTTATTTTTATAATATTAGTAAAAAAATGCTTGAGTAATACCCTAAGGGGAAGAAGTGAAACAACTTCTAGGGTAAAAGAAATAGTTAGTAATAACTATTAACTAACATAATTTTAAATATTTTTTATAAAATTTTTCTATTGTTTGCTTGTTATGTAAAAATTTATATAGTATAATTTTTATAGGGAAACTTAACTGTTGAGTGCTTGCTTCTACTAAATAAGGAAGGAGGCTGATAGTTATGCATAAGAAAAATTTTCTAATCTCTTCTTTAATCATCATTATCTTCTTACTAATAGCCTTACTTTTTACTTTAGTAAAGTAGTAAACTATATAAGAAAAACAGCACTCAATCTAGCATAGATTAAGTGCTTTACCATAAATATGGGCAAGTACTCAACTCGGCAAAGCTAAGTATTCCCTTTTTATTTTATGCAAATTTCTTTGACATATTCATAATAACATATTTATTAAGCTTTGTCAAAAATTAGTCTATTATTTTTTTAATCATTTGTTTCAATATTAAGAAACTATTTTTATATTTATTTTTATAATATTAGTAAAAAATGCACAATTTTTTCAAAATATTGTGCATTTTAGTATTTTTAGATGGTGGTT
>CAVJSY010000033.1:0-3299 GCA_963652285.1 Oribacterium sp. | reverse complement strand
GTTTTGCACAATGACTGTGCATTTTTTTACAGTTACTTAAGAATTTTCAACTTTATGTGGATTTGTGAATTGTAATAAATATGTCTGCAATGGAATTTAAGATATATGCAAAAATTTGCAGTTGAATTTAATCATGAGAAATTTTTGCAACATCATGTTGCTAAATTACCTTGGACTTCAATTACTACTATTATGGATCTGGTAAAAGATGGTAATGTTACTATTGTCAATAATTAAGTCTCAACATTTACTATCTAATCATAACCATCATTAATGGCCTTTTTTAATAATTCACTATATTTATATATCATTTTACTCACCAATGCCATTATAAAGTAAAACTCGGACAAACGCTTAACAAAGTCCGAGTATTAATCAATATGGTGCCAGTAAGGAGCAGGTCTAACAACTCCTAGGCAAAAGATGATAGTAAGTAATAAACTTACTAACTGAGTTTATTATACTATAAAAAGAAAAAAATGGAAACCCATTTTCTATCTATGAGGATGATGCATTGGAACTTCATCAATATAATTAGATCGTTGTTTAGACATTGATTGTAATGCACGTTCAATATTAGGAGTATTACCATCATTTGAATACATATCATAATCATCTCCACTTAGTGCATTTTGAATATATGCCATTTGTCTTTTAAAAACTTCCTCTTTCCACAAAAAACTAAACTTATCAAAATCTATTTCTCCATTTTCCTTAAAAGGAACACTCTCAGGATACCATCTTTCATTAGCCATTTCGATATTAACAAGTTTAATTATTTTGCTATCTAAAACAGCATCATGTTCTTGTTGAGTCATATTAAATTACCTCCTTATATATCACTTATATTATATATTAAAAAAATATTTAATGCAATAATTTTACATATAATTTACAATTAGTCTATTACTTTTTTAATCATTTGTTTCAATATTAAGAAACTATTTTTATAATATTAGTAAAAAATGCACAATATTTTCAAAATATTGTGCATTTTAGTATTTTTAGATGGTGGTTTTGCACAATGACTGTGCATTTTTTATATTTCATCTTTTCCTACAAAAACATTATAAATTTCTTTATATCTGTAACTTAATTTTGCATAATTTGAATCTGCAGCTAAAATATCAAGTTCAACTAACTTATCAATTAAAACTGAAACTGTATTTCTTGAAACTCCTGACTCTTCTTCTATTTCCCTTTTAGTAAAAACAATTTGTTTCATTATAGCTGGCATAATTCTATAAACAGCATTACTTTTTAAAACAGCTATTTTATTCATGTCCTTAGTATATATTTGCTTTATTCTATTTATTTTGGCAATATTATTATTGCATTGTTCTATTACACATTGTAAAAAGAACTTGATATATCCAATCATATTACCTTTTCTACTTTCGTTTAAAAATTTATGATAGCTAGGTTTATACATCTCTATTACTTCTGATAAAAATAATATTGGTTCATCTTCTGTTAGATTTGCTAATTGAATTGGTATAAGTGCTCTTCCTAATCTTCCATTACCATCTCGATATGCATGTATTGTTTCAAATTGGGAATGAGATATTGCAATATTTATAAATAATGGGTCAATATAAGCATTATTCATATAATCAAATAAATTATCTAATAATATAGGAACTTCTTCTGGTATTGGTGGAACGAAGATTGCTTCTTCAATAGTACATCCTTTAGGTCCTATCCAATTTTGAATATTTCTAATTTTACCTGGCTCTTTTTCATTTCCACGAACGCTATCAAGTAATATTTTGTGAATGTTATTTAGAAATTTTATATCAAGTTTGTTATTTTCTTTTAAATAACTTTTTGAATATTCGATTACTTTTTTTAAATTTTGAATTTCAAGATTATCATCTGTTTTAGGCATATATTTTAAATAATACATATCATCTTGTGATATTTGAGTACCTTCTATTTGAGTTGATTTTATACTTTCGCTTAAAATTATGGAATTTAAAAAATATTTTGAATCAAATTCACTATTTTTTAGATTTGATTTATATTCACCATATTTTAAATTTGCTTCTGCTATTAAACTTAATAATTCTTTATCAATGGTGTATTCAATAGGAAGTTTGTTAACTTTTATTGGTTTCAATTTTATCACCTCAATAAAATTCTATCATAACTCATATCTAATGTAAATATAAAAATGCACAATATTTTGAAAATATTGTGCATTTTAGTATTTTTTGATGGTGGTTTTGCACAATGACTGTGCATTTTTTATTTTTTCTCAAAATATTTGAGTAATATTTACATGGTGCCACAAGTAGGAATCGGACCTACGTTAGAGCCTTACCATGGCCCCGTAATACCATTATACTATTGTGGCATTTATGGTTCTTTTAGAACCATATTAATTTTATATATACTATTATTGCTATTATTACTCTATAGAAAGCAAATACCGAGAAGTCATGCTTTTTAATATAGTTAAGCAAGAATTTAATACTAATTACTCCTACTATAAATGAGGTAATCATTCCTATTATTACTTCTTTTGAAATTGCTAAATCTGGTAATTTTAATACTGTAGCACCTGCTATAATTGGAACTGATAATAGGAATGTAAATTTTGTTATTGCTTCTTTGTTTATTCCTAATAATCTTCCTGTTAGAATAGTTGTGCCACTTCTTGAAAATCCTGGTAATACTGCTAAGGCTTGAGAACATCCTACTATGAATGCTTGTTTAAATGTAATATCTTCAAACTTTGTTTCTTTATTTTTATAATGTTTAGATGCCCATCTATCTCCAGCATAAATCAAGACTCCCATTATTGCTAGGAATAGTGCAATTAACCAAATTTGTTTTCTAAATACTCCTTCAATTATATCATCTAAGAACAATCCTGCTAGGGCTCCTGGTATTGTTGCTGCTACTAAATACCAAAACATTTTGTTATTTAATGAATCTTTACCTTTAAATACTTTATTGCAAGCACCAATAAATAAATTCCACCATTCTTTGAAATATATTACTAATACTGCTAATAATGTTCCAAAGTGAAGGGCTATATCAAATGCTAAACCGCTTTCTTTCCAACCAAATAAAAATGGTACTAATATTAAATGTGCAGATGATGATATTGGTAGGAACTCTCCTATTCCTTGAACTATTCCTAATATTATACTTTGAATTACTGACATATATTTCCTCCTTGCTATTTCTTTTTAATTATAACAAATTATATATGATAAGTAAATATAATCTATGCACTTTCAGTAAAATAGAATAAATTTTCTTCGCAATCATTTTCTGATATAATAGTTATA
>CAVJSY010000032.1:0-4036 GCA_963652285.1 Oribacterium sp. | reverse complement strand
GTATAGAATATCAAATATATCTTTTATAGTATAACTATTTTGGGTATATGTTTTATCTTTATTAAATTTAGGACTTTTCATAATAAGATTTTTCCTTTCTTTTTGTTTCATTACAATACATAACTATAAATATTAATATACTTTTAGAGTTAGATTTAATATAATATATTATTTTTTTATTAAATTTCTTTTAGATAAATAATTATAATGAGATGAAAAATTTGATATTTTATTAGATAAATCATTATAATATTGAGATAAATTATTAACTCTATCTTCCCAATAATATAAACGTCTATCACTTTTTTGTCTTTCATATAATAAATCGTTACCGATGTATTGTAATTCTCCATCAACGCTTCTTCTTAATGGCGATGTAGTGTGACTATAAAGATTATATCCTAGGCCAAAATGAGGTTTTGGAGTACTAGTATAATAGGCTTCTACACTGCCAGATAGACTACTTACATCAATATTATTTTCTACTAATCTATTTATGTTAAAATTATTATTAGCATCGCAGGCTCTATAGATAAAGGGAAGATTTAATTTATTATATAACATTGCTTTACTTTTACCAAAAAGCAGTGCACACTCTTGTACTATATTAGCACTTACAAACTTATCTACTAATAGAGATTCATGTAATTTATTAGGATTTATTTCGTTTTCTTTTGCTCTATATTTTTCTTTTGTAGTATTATTTTTTCTTTGCTTTAAAGCAAATGTTCCTAATAGATATAAACACTTACCAATATTAGAATAATCATCATTTATTAAAGTATCACTTATATCATAAGATAATTTATGTTTAGATTCTATTATTGCTCTTACTAATTTAAAACTATCATAATCTATTTGCATATTGCTATCTAATTTCCAAATACCTACTTCAGCATATCTTTTCTTAAGTGGTAATAGGGATCCTAAATAATTAGAAATATAATCTCCATATAAACTATAAATATTATCACATAGATATTTAGTTTCTCCTAATTCTATGGATGTTCTATTTATAACAGAGTCATAAGGAATTATTCCTGGTACATAAGATATTGCAATATATAAATTATAACTACCATCAGCATTTTCTTCTATTGCTATTGCGTCATCTAAACATTTTGCTTCAATGTCATCAATGGTGAGAAAATTCTTATCTGTCATATCAATATAACCATCATAATTAATATCATAAGTAAATAATTCACTGGTAATGATACTAGGAAATTCTAATTTTAAATTGTATCTTTGTTCTAAGAAATTTATATCTATTTTATTATCTTTTTCCTTAATTAAATATACTATATCTTTAAATTCATCATATTCTTCTATTAAGGGGAGATATTTATCTTCATTTTCTATAAGATTGTTTCTAATACTGTCATTAGAGATAAATACATTTATTACTTGATATAAATAATTTTTATCAGTACTATTTTCATAGTCTTTAAATAAATATTCTAATATATTTAAATTTTCATTATTTTTAATTTTTAATATATCTTTACTATCTATAACAATACGTTTTATAATTTCTATATCTTTGGTTTCATATATTATTTTTTTTAGATAATTAAATCTTTTTAAATTGTTACTTTCTTTATTTTTCTTCTTTATAGAAGATATGATATTTCGTAAAAAGTTAATACATTCACTTATATTATCATTAGTAATATCTTTAGTTTTATATAAACTTGAGATAATTTTTTTGATTTTATTTACGTATATATCTAAATCATCAATACTCTCTATGGCGTCAAAAATATCGATATAATACTCTAATATATCATTAATTAGATAAGTATTGTTATTATCAATAGCAGTCTCTAAACTTGAATTTAATCCTTCTAAAGTAGTGGCTAAATCTTCTTTAGAATACTCTATTATGGTATCGTAATCCATATCGTAGCTTAAAATAATGTTTTGTATGTCTTTAACTTTCATATATCCCCCTAATTATTAGTTTTGGTAATACTATCAGATTTTAAAACACTTATGAAGGCTTCACTTGGGATTTCTACATGCCCTATCTGTTTCATTTTTTTCTTACCTTCTTTTTGCTTTTCTAAGAGTTTTCTTTTTCTAGTTATATCTCCTCCATAGCATTTTGCTAAAACATTTTTTCTCATTGCTTTGATGTCTGCTCTTGCTATAACTTTACTGCCAATACAGGCTTGGATAGGAACTTCAAACATTTGTCTTGGGATTAATTCTTTTAAATTATCTACCACAATTCTTGCTCTATTATATGCAAAGTCTCTATGTACTATAATAGATAAGGCATCTACTACTTCTCCATTTAATTGAATATCCATTTTTACTAAATCACTTTCTTTATTACCTATTAATTCATAATCTAGTGAAGCATACCCTTTAGTAGAAGATTTTAATTTATCAAAGAAATCATAGACAATTTCTGATAATGGCATTTCATAATGAATATTAACTCTTTTTTCATCTAGATATTCCATGTTTATAAAAGTTCCTCTTTTATTTTGACATAGTTCCATAATACTACCAATATATTCATTTGGTACGAAGATATTAGTTTTTACGTATGGTTCTTTAATACTTTTAATTTTAACTCTTTCTGGAAATTCTGAAGGGTTATCTACATATATTACTTGGTTATCAGTAAGGGTTATTTCATATATAACAGAAGGAGATGTAGTAATAATTTCTACTCCAAATTCTCTTTCTATTCTTTCTTCTATAATTTCCATATGTAATAATCCTAAAAAACCAGTTCGGAAACCGAAACCTAAGGTAGATGAAGTTTCTGTTTCAAATGTTAAAGAAGCATCATTTATTTTTAATTTTTCTAAGGCTTCTCTTAGAGCGGGATATTTTTTAGAATCTATAGGATATAATCCACAGAAGACCATTGGTTTCATTGGTTTGTATCCTGCTAGAGATTCAGTACAAGGATCGTCATTTAGGGTTATGGTATCTCCTACTTTAACATCACTTATACTTTTTATACTAGCACAGACATATCCTACTTCTCCAGATGATAAAGATTTTGTTTTAACATTATGAGGAGTATGGTAACCTAATTCTGTTACATCGTAAGTAGCATTTGTCGTAAACATCTTTATAACACTTTTATCTTCAATTGTTCCTGACATTACTCTAATTAGGGCTACTACTCCTCTATAGGGGTCAAAATAACTATCAAATATTAAGCATCTTAGTTTATCATCATTATATTTCTTAGGGGCTGGGACTCTATTTATAATAGCATCTACTAACTTATCAATACCAACTCCTGTTTTTGCAGATGTAAATATTATTTCTTCTTCTTTGAAACCAAAGGTATCCATAAGTTCCTTTCTTCTTTTTTCTGGCTCTGCATTAGGTAAATCTATTTTATTTACAATCGGAATTATTTCTAAATCATTATCTAGTGCTAGATAAACATTTGCTAAGGTTTGAGCCTCTATTCCTTGAGTAGCATCTACCACTAATATTGCTCCTTCACATGCTGCTAAGGATCTAGATACTTCATAAGTAAAATCTACGTGTCCTGGGGTATCTATTAAGTTTAAAATATAACCTTTATAATCTATTCTAACGGCATTTAATTTAATTGTTATGCCTCTTTCTCTTTCAATATCCATATTGTCTAGTAATTGTTCTTTCATTTCTCTAATACTCACTGCATTAGTATATTCTAATATTCTATCAGCAAGAGTACTTTTACCATGATCAATATGTGCTATAATAGAAAAATTTCTAATTTTATTTATGTCCATAAAACATCTCCAACTTTCTATAAAAAGTATATCAAAAATCTAGGATAAATACTAGTAATTATTATAATTTTGTAATTTTAATTTTGACAAAGTTAGTATTATATGCTATTATTAGTATGTAGCAAGGAAACTTGCATATAATAAAAAGGAACATTCATTTTTGCTGAGTGAATGTCTACCTATTTTTTGGTGATGACACTCCTACATACTAAGAGTGTCTATTTTAATTATAATTATTAATATAATTAATAAAATTAAAATGATACAGATGTATCTAAAAA
>CAVJSY010000031.1:0-3261 GCA_963652285.1 Oribacterium sp. | reverse complement strand
ACCCCATACATAAAAATATTGACTATATTGTAATAAAATATTTATAAAAAGTCAAATAAAAAGAATAAGCTACATAAACTTATTCATTTGTTTCATCATTTGATTAACTTGTTTTTGAGATGGAGTCCTACCCATTTGACTCATCATAACTTTAATCATTTGTTCGTTTATAGGAGGATTTTTCTTAAGTTCCTTTTTCATAATGTTTCTTGCTACAAAGAAACCAATTACTCCTCCTGCAATCATACCAACTAATAAATATAATATATCTTTAAGCATTTTTATAACCTCCACAACTTCATTTTACTATAATTAAATCATTTTGTCTATTTTTTTTCATAACTTTATCTAACCAAAAATAATCTTTATTATCAAAATCACATATAAAAATATTTTTTTCATAAGAATATAAATCATTAAAGAAACAAGGAAAATTAAAATCACTAATAATCTTTATATAAATATTACTTATAATCATCTTTGTATGTTCATCTTTTTTTCTAATATAATGACAATTATTATCATATCCATATTCATAAGCAAGTCTATGATTTTTAGTAATATATCCATTACATAACATCTTATTAATACTACTTACTACTTGTTTATATTGCATATAACTACTTATCTTACTATAATCTCTTTGATAATATATACCCTCTAAAATCTTATATAACCTATAAGAATTATCATAGTACATATCTTTATAAATTTCATTAATAGTATAAACATAAAATATTCTCATAACTATTCACCCAAGAATAATTATATTATTATATTTTTTATAATTTTGTCGAATTATAGACTATTTTTTATTTTAATTACTAAATTTGGAATATCCAATTCTAATTCTTTTAATATATCATCACTCTTACCAGACATTCCAAAACTTTTAACTCCTATAAAATCACTAGAACTTTCTAAGAATTGATACCAAGTTGGATCATCAGAAAACTCTAAAACCATCTTTTTATATCCTTTAGGTAATACCTCATTTTGATAATCTTCATCTTGTGCTAAAAAGTTTTTTATAGAAGGCATACTAACAATTCTAGCCTCAATGTAATTTTTCATAAGTTCATCTTTTAACTTCATAGCAAGTTCTACCTCACTACCAGTAGCAATAATAATAACATCTAAACTTTTCTTAACTTCACTAATAATATAAGCCCCATAAAACACTCCTTCAGGATTAGTAAATTCTAAAGTCTCTGTATGATTTCTAGGAAGTATCAAAGCAGATGCAGTACCACTAGCAAGTATCTCATTCCAACTACCAATAAGTTCTTTATAATCACAAGGACGATATACATTAAAATCTGGAATCATTCTCAAACTACCCAATTGCTCCACAGGTTGATGAGAAGGTCCATCTTGACCAACTAATATAGAATCATGAGTAAATATATAAGTTACAGGTAATTTCATCATAGCACTCATTCTAATTGCAGGTTTCAAATAATCACTAAATGCTAAATAAGTACTCCCAAAGACTTTAAAACCACATAATGCCATACCATTTAATATACTCCCCATAGCGTGTTCTCTAACACCAAACTCTATATTCTTCCCCTTATAAGTATCTACACTAAAATTACCTTTTCCCTTTAAATAAGTTTTAGTACTTTTAACTACATCAGCACCTCCACCTACAAAATTTGGAACAAAAGCTGAAATAACATTCATTATTTGATAATTAATATCTCTTAAAGTTCTATCCTCAAATAACTTAGAAGTATCAATTACCTTATCAAGCCTTAAAGTAATATTTTCATTAGATAATATCATATTAAGTGAATCTTTTTCACTATCATCTGCATTCTTAATAAATGTTTCATATTCATTGTACCAATCTCTATATAAGCCATCACATCTATCTTTTATGTATTGTCTATACAAAGCTAAATTAACATTATCTATACTAAAATTACCATCACAACCAAGTTCATTCTTAATATTTTGATAATCCTCTTCCTCTAAACTTCCATGTATTTTATATGTACCCTCATATTTAGAATATTTTCCTATTGTAGTATTAACTACTATAATACAAGGAGCATCTATCTTTTTAGCATAACTAATAGCCTTATTAATTTCTTTAACACTCTCTCCATTTTTAACTGTTATAACTTCCCAGCCTAAAGAAGAATAAGTATCTAAGAAATAATTCTCTTCCTCCTCTGACACCTCACCATCTAAAGAAGTATGATTGTCATCATATAAAACAATTAAATTATTCAAATCAAATTTTCCTGCTAAAGATGCTGCCTCATAACTAACACCTTCCATTAAATCTCCATCACCACAAAGAACATAAATATAATTATCAAATAAAACATTTTTCTTTCTATTATAATTAGCTGCCATCATTTTCATAGCAATTCCAATACCTACACCATTAGCAATACCTTGACCCAAAGGGCCTGTAGAACACTCTATCCTATTATTAATATTATATTCAGGATGTCCAGGAGTCTTAGAATAAACATTTCTATATCCCACTAAATCATTTAAAGTATAATCTTCTGTAGTACAAAATAACATGGCATATAATAAAGCAGAACCATGTCCTGAAGATAATATAAATCTATCCCTATTATACCAATTCTTCTCAGTCAAATCAAAATTCATATGATATGTAAATAAAGTATACATAATAGGAGCAGCACCTAAACATATACCAGGATGTCCACTACCAGACTTATGTATCATATCAAGACATAATCCCCTTATATCTGCTATCATTTTTTTATCATTATGTTTTCCCATATAAAAATATCCCTACCTTCACTATATAGAAATTATATCATAACAATAGAAAAATAGGAATATATTTTTTTAATTATTTTAAAGTATCGACCATAGATAATACAAATCTAGGTCGTACTTCCCTATTTATAAATATCTCTAATTATACTAATTGGTATATATTCATTATCCATAGTAATTAAATTATTTCTATTCCTAGCAACTATCCTTTTAGAGGAAGTACCAGTATCAGTAACTATCTTAACATCAGCCTTATAAATATAATCATTAGCAGAAAATATATCATTAATCTTTCTATCAATAGAAACATTATCATATTTCATACCCCTAATATCAGACTCTTCTCTTACTTCATTATTACTTTTATCCATTGTTGAATATACAAATTGAGTATTATCTAATTTCTTATTAATTCTATTTTTATACATAATATAACCACCCAATATAATATATTTAATTTTTTTAAAAATATTACTTTATAAAATCAAATAT
>CAVJSY010000030.1:0-4780 GCA_963652285.1 Oribacterium sp. | reverse complement strand
GTTCTAATATAGCAGGATTAACAACTCAAGATAATCTATATTTAGAAGAATCAAAATTAATTAAATCCCTTTCTTCCTCTTCTTGTGTAATAATTGGAAGATGCGCTGACGATATCTTAAAAGATGAAAAAAATATCTTAAAAGTATTTATCTATAGTGATATGGATGACAAAATAAAAAGAGTAACAACTCACTATAATATAGATAAGAAAAATGCTTTAAAAGAAATAAAAAGAATTAATAAATTAAGAAGTAATCATTATAAACACTATACAGGAAAAAATTGGGGAATGCCTGATAATTACGATTTATGTATTAATAGTGATTTATTAGGAGTAGAAAAGACTGCCGAAATAATTTCAGATATGGCTATAGCTAAAACTGAGAAAAGATAGTCTTTTCTTTTTTCCTTTAATATGATAAAATCTTATAAGAAAGAAGGTAATATTAATGAAAAAAGAAAAATCTTGTGGCGCTATTATAATTAATGATAAAGATGAAATATTATTAATTAAACATAATGTTGGACATTGGGCTTTTCCTAAAGGACATATAGAAAATAACGAAACAGATGAACTTTGTGCTTTAAGAGAAATAAAAGAAGAAACAAACTTAGATGTAAATATTATTACTAATATAAAAGAAAAGACAACATATAGTCCTAAAGAAGGTGTATTAAAAGATGTAATATATTTTGTTGCCTTACCAATAAATAATGATATTAAACTTCAACAAGAAGAAGTAAATGATTATCTATGGTTACCACTAAAGGATGCATTAAATAAATTAACTTATGATAATGATAAAAAAATATTAGAAAGTATTTACAATCAATATAAATCTTCTAATACTACAATGAATTTAGGAATTGAAGAAGCACGAAAGACTATGAATCAAAACATAGGAGGTCCATTTGGAGCGGTAATAGTAAAAGACAATAAGGTTATTGCTGTTGCCTCTAATACAGTATTAGGAAGTCACGATCCTACAGCGCATGCTGAAGTTAATGCTATTAGAAAAGCGGGACAAGTATTAGGAACACATGATTTATCTGATTGTATTTTATATGCTACAGGTTATCCTTGCCCTATGTGTTTATCTGCTATAATATGGGCTAATATAAAAGAAGTTTATTATGGAACTGATTTAAAAGAGGCAGAGGATATAGGATTTAGAGATGATTTTATTTATAATTATATTTTAGGTAAAAATAAAGATGTATTATCTTTAAAACAATTAAATCATGATGAATGTTTAGAATTATTTAAAGAATATTCTAATAAAAATAAGGAAATATATTAATTGTATTTCTTTTTTATTTTATTTATAGTATAATTATATTGGAGTGGTAATTATGTTTTATTTTTGGCTTATATTGGTAATATTTTTAGGAATGATAGAGTTAATTACTGTTGGACTTGTTAGTATTTGGTTTGTAATTAGTGGAATAGTTGCTATGATATTATCATTTTTTATAGATAATTTTGTTATTCAATTTGGAGTATTTGTTATTTTAGGAGTAGTATTAATGCTATTTACTAGAAAAACACTAGAAAAATATTTTCCTAAACCTATTAAAACTAATTTAGATAGAGTTGTAGGACTTGAAGGTATTGTTACAGAGGAGATAAGGAAAGATTCTGTAGGAGAGGTTAAGGTTGATGGAAAAAGATGGTCTGCTATAGCGGATGAGGAAATTAAAGTTGGTAGTATTGTTAAAATATTACATATAGATGGCGTAAAGTTAAAAGTAGAAAAGGAGTGATTGATTATGCCAGCGTTAGTTATTATATTAGTTTTGGTTGTTGTATTTATTGTGCCTTGTGTGAAGATTGTACCACAAGCAAAAAGTTATGTTGTTGAAAGGTTAGGTTCATATTATCAAACTTTATCAAATGGACTTCATTTTATAATTCCATTTATTGATAGAGTTGCTAGTATTGTATCATTAAAAGAGATTGTTAAGGATTTTGCTCCCCAACCAGTAATTACAAAAGATAATGTTACAATGCAGATTGATACTGTTGTATATTTTCAAATTACTGATCCTAAATTGTATACTTATGGAGTAGAAAATCCTATTAATGCAATAGAGAATTTAACCGCTACTACATTAAGAAACTTAATAGGAGAGTTAGAACTAGATCAAACATTAACATCTCGTGATATTATAAATACAAAAATGAGATCTATTTTGGATGAAGCAACTGATCCTTGGGGTATTAAAGTTAATAGAGTAGAAGTTAAAAATATCATACCACCAAGAGATATACAAGAGGCAATGGAAAAACAAATGCGTGCTGAAAGAGAAAGAAGAGAAAAAATATTACAAGCAGAAGGAGAAAAGAAATCTAGTATCTTAATAGCAGAAGGAGAAAAAGAAAGTGCTATATTAAGAGCAGAAGCTAAAAAAGAATCACAAATAAGAATAGCAGAAGGTGAAGCAGAAGCTTTATTAAAACTTCGTAATGCTGAAGCAGAAGGAATCAAATTGTTAAAAGAAGCTAAAGCTGATAAGAGTGTATTAACTTTGAAAAGTTTAGAAGCTATGGCTAAGGTAGCAGATGGTAAATCTACTAAGATTATTATTCCTAGTGACTTGCAACAAATAGCGTCTGCTGGTCTTACAATAAGTGAAATATTAAAAGATAAATCTGAATAAAAAGATTTATTTTTTTTCTTATCTATGATATACTTTTTATGGTGGTAATATGAAGAAGAAATTAATAATTATGGGGTGCATACTATTTTGTTTTGGTTGTTCTAAAGATAGTGATACAATAAATTATATAGATGCTAAAGAAAAAATTATTAATGACAATGCTATTCTTATAGATGTTGATACTGAAGATGAATATAATAAGGATCATATAGAAGGCTCTCTATCTCTGCCAGTAGATTTAATAACAGAAACCAATACTCCTAATGTTATAGATTCACAAGATAAAGAAGTTATTGTTTATTGTAGAAAAGAAACTACTTGTACTGATGCTATTAATAATCTTAAATCTCTAGGTTATACTAATGTCTATAATTTTGGATTAAAAAGTAATTGGAAAAATTAATGAAAAAAATATTAATTGGACTAATCCATATTTATCAGAAGATTCCAGGACCTTGGCATAATTCTTGTAGACATATTCCAACTTGTTCTAATTATGCAATAGACGCAATTAATGAGTATGGTGCATTATTAGGTAGTTTTATGGCTTTTAAAAGAATACTTAGATGTAATCCTTTTGGTACTTCTGGGTATGATCCTGTTAAGAAGAAGGAAATATAGTAAGGTGAATATATGAATAAAGAGTGTATATTTTGCGATATAATAAATAAAAAGAGTGATAGTTACATAGTATACGAAAATGAATTAGTTATGGCTATACTAGATATTGATCCAATAAACGAAGGACATATATTATTAATTACAAAAACGCACTATTTAGATTTAAATGAAATTCCCGAAGATGAAATAAAGACAATATTTGTGTGTGCCAAAAAAATAATAAAAGCATTAAAAAAGGTTTATAAATTAGATGGATACAGTATAATGCAAAATGGTGGTAAATTTAATGAAATAGGTCATTTTCATTTGCATATTTTTCCAAGATATTACTCTGATGGCTTTACTTGGAAATATTCTGATAACAAATATTTAGTATCTAAAGAAATAAGCGAAGAAATAAAACAAGCATTAATGACTATAACTGATTAGAGTTAAATGTTATAGCGTTTTATCAATCAAATGAAAGTATAGTAATTTTTGCTATATTTTTTTCTTATCTTATAGTTGACAAAATTGTTTTTTGTGCTAGAATAATAGGCATAAATATTTTAAGGAGGGATTTTGGATGAATCGTGATATGGAAGAAGATATCAACTGGGGAAAATTGTTTTTAAAAGTAATATTAGTATTTGTTGTAATTTTATTAGTTATTTGGTTAATTTCAAAATTTGTTTTGAATAATACATCTAGTGGTGATGAAACTTCTAAAGAATTTACTGAAAATTTAAATAAGATGATGGCAGCAGCAGAAAAATATTATGAAGATGAAAGTAAATTACCTGCAACTGGAGAAAAGAGTGCTATAACTTTAGGAGAAATGATTGATAAAGACTTAATAGGTAAATTAAAAGTTGAAAAGACTGTTTGTAATAATAAAAGTAGTTATGCTAAAGTTACTAATGATAATGAAAAATATACTTTGAAGGTATTACTTACTTGTGGTAGTGAAAGTGATTATAAAACTAAAGTAATAAAAGATAATTCAAGTAATGTAACAACTGATGATACTAGTAACAATAATAGTAGTAATAATACTAATGGTACTACTGGTAGTACAAATAATACAAAAGAAAATACTACATCTGATACTTCTACTAATAGCACTACTAATAATACTGAGACTACTACAGAAACAGTAAAAGAAGTAGTAACAGATTATACTACTATGGAATATAAGTTCTGTAAAATTAATTCTAGTACTTATATGCCCGTTATATATTTAGATAGCAGTAAGGTTAAGAGTGGTTCTAAAATTACTTATTCAGTTAAACTTAATGATTTAGAGAGTGCTACTAAGATTAGTGTTATAGATAAAAATTATTTTATATCAAAAACTAATTATCAAGATTATAAAACTAATTTAGATAAAAACTTTTCTATAGTAGGTGCTGATAGTGCTAAAGAAGCAATTGGAGAAGTAAATTATTTTATAGCAGGTTCTTTAAAGTCAGCAGATTTTGATTATACTATATCTTCAGTATATTCTAAGGATAATAG
>CAVJSY010000029.1:0-11467 GCA_963652285.1 Oribacterium sp. | reverse complement strand
AAAATTCTAATAGTGATATTAGAAGCATGCGATTTTAAATCGTGTGAGGTTCACAGATAATATTTTCTTAATATTAGAAGATAATTATTACTATTTGTTACAAATGCTAAAACTACAAATTATTGATGGTGAATTCATTAAAATGGTGAGGTGATTAAGATGAATTTGATTGGTAGTAAAACAATAGAAACAAAAAGGCTAGTTTTAAGAAACTCTAAGATGAAAGAACAAAAAAGATTATGGGAAATATTAATGATACCAGAAGTAAATAAATGGTATTTAACAGGTGCTAAAAAGCATGCGAATAACCCTGAACATTGGACTTGGAAAAACCAAGAGAAATTTTATAAATCTAAAGTCCTTAATGCAAACAATAAAGATGTATTTGTATGGAGTGTTTTTTTAAAGCCTGAGTACGCAAATAATGATTGTGAAGAAATAATTGGGCAGGTATCTGCTCAAGAAAGTGAGGAAGATATAACTATTCGCGATGTGGGTTGGTACATAAATCCATCTTATCAAGGAAAAGGCTATGCAACAGAAGCTGCTCAAGCAATGATAAATTATATGTTTAAAGAAGTAAAAATACTTAAAATTTCATCAAGTGCAGTAAAAGATAATATATCGTCTTGTAGAATATTTGAAAAGTTAGGATTTAATAAAACTGGAGAAGTAATAGATGAATCACCTTATACCTTTTATGATGGACTATTAACTTTTTCTAAATATGAATTAACGAAAGAGGTTTATTTTAATAATGAAAATAATAGAATATGAGGACAAATATCTAGATGATGTTAAAGATTTATTAGTTGAACTCGAAAAATAATGTTGTATTAATTGATAAAGATAATTTAGATCAAGTTCGTCAAGAATATAGAGATAAAATGGCAATTTTGGGTTTAAAAGAAGTTAAAGATAATTTGGGGAAAATGTTATCTGGCAGTTGAGGATAACAAAGTTATAGGCCTAATTATGGAATGTATTTTTCCGTATGATAAATATGATTATTTAGATTATAAATGTCCTAAAAGAGGAGAAATAACTGAATTAATAGTTTCTAAAAATGTAATCAATTTTAACTGTAAATGTAAATAATTATGTTGGAGATAGTACTAATCTGGAAATAGAATATGCAAAAGATTAGACAAACGAATTATTTTATACACGGATTTAAAATACTATAAATTAATAAACATAAAAAATGAAGGAAGGATAATAATGATCAAAATCAAAGAAAATGTTAATGATGTTGAAGAATTTAATTATTTATATGATGCTGTTGGATGGGGAAGCTACGATGAAAAGGTGTCGGAAAAAGCATTAAATAATACATATTATTCTGTAAGCATATATGATGATAATAAAATAATAGGGTACGGAAGACTTATAGGTGATGGTATTTGTTTTATGTATATTCATGACATTATGGTCATACCTAAATATCAAAACAAGAAAATAGGCACAAGTATTATGAATAAACTATTAGGGAAGATAGAAGAAATAAAAAAGGAAAATCCTGATTTGAGAGTTTACTTGGGAGCATCTAAGGGTAAAGAAGGTTTTTATAGTAAATTTGGATTTATTGAAAGACAAGATGTTGACTTGGGTGCAGGTATGATTTATAACAAATAATATTACAAACAGATTGATTTAATATAATTTCATGGTATTCTTTTCTAAGAAGTGATACCACTAACTATAGCAATATTCATACACAATTAAATTAGTAAGATATTATAGTGGAGCTGACGGTTTAAAAACAGGATTTACAGATAAAGCAATGTATTGTCTAACAGCAACCGCTAAAAAAAATAATATGAGATTAATAACAGTAGTAATGGGAGAACCAAATTCAACAACAAGAAGTAGTGAAACAGCAACAATGCTAGATTATGGATTTAATACCTATAAATTAGATACAATATTATCTTCTAAAAAAATATTAAGCAAGTCCATTGTAAATCTAGGAGATAAAGAAACTGTAAACGTAGTAGCAAAAGAAGACATAACAATATTAAATAAAAATACAGATAGCAAAAGAAATGTGACTTATAAATTAAAACTAGATACTATCAAAGCTCCTGTAAAAAAAGGAGATAAAGTAGGTAAAATAGAAGTAATAGAAAATAATCAAGTAATTATGGAAACCATAGCGACAGTAGATACTAATATTAAAAAAGCCAATATTTTCACTATATATCTAAGAGATTTAAAAGATATTATCAGTGGTATGATATAAAACTAATATAACTTAATCTCAAAAATACTTAGAATATTATTCTAGGTGTTTTATTTCGCTTAAATAATTATCATTTCATTTTTGGATATTTATTCCTTCACAAGAGGGTCAAAAATTTTAATAGCGTCAGCTAACTTTGGATGTCTAATAACAAAATGTATAGTCGAATTAAAACTCCTCGAAATGATTACATAATTATTTTTTATAATTTTTATAGTGTAAAGCATTTGATTTAGATGTTAAAGCAGTTATTTAATTAACCGTAAAAGCATTACCTTATCTTTTAAAATTAAAAGGAAATATTATCATTAATAGTAAGTATAATCTGTCTAATAAAAAATAAAAAGAAATATGAATATGCATAATAAAAGAACACAACATAAAAAATGATGGTTTAATTATCATCATTTTCTTTTTGTATTAAATAACTAAAATATTCTTTTTTTCCAGATAATACATCTTCGTAAAAGTTTTGTTTCCAGTGTACGAAGTCAATAGCTTCCTGTATTTCTTGCTTTTTATTTTCTAATTCACAAAGTTTAGCATCAAGAATAGCTTGTCTTTCTGGTATAGAACCTTTACCTTTTAAACATAAATCAAGATATTCTTTCATTTCAACAATACTCATTTCACACTTTTTTAAACAAGAAAGACTTTTAATCCAATTTATATCATCATCATTAAATACCCTGTAATTACTTTTATTTCTTTTTACATTAGGAATAAGCCCTTCATTACAATAAAATTTCAAAGTATCATAAGTTAATCCTGTTTTATCACAAGTTTCTTTCATTGAATACAAAATATCGTTTTTACTCATTTTTCTCACCTCTTAATTTTTTAGAACATAGGTGTAACACATAGTCAATAAAAAAATTAAAAATTTTCAAAAAATGCTTGACCGAGAGTTACACACGACATTTATAATTATATTGTAAATTGACAAATATGTCAAATAAGAAAGGATGATATTATGGAATATGTTAAATTAAACAATGGCGTAGAAATGCCAATATTAGGATTTGGAGTTTACCAGATTCCAGCAAGCGATACCAAAAGATGTGTATTAGATGCAATTAAAGTAGGATTTAGAGCTATCGACACAGCCCAAAGTTACTTTAATGAAAGTGAAGTAGGAGATGCTATTGTAGAATGTGGATTACTAAGAGAAGAATTATTTATTACAACAAAAATCTGGATTGACAATTATGGTTATGAAAATTGCAAACAGTCAGTAATGGAATCATTAAAAAAATTAAAAACAGATTATATAGATTTAGTATTACTTCATCAACCATTTGCAGATTATTATGGAGCATACAAAGCCCTAGAAGAGTTATATGAAGAAGGTAAAATTAGAGCAATAGGTGTATCTAACTTTTATCCAGATAGATTAGCAGATATTTGTCTATTCGAAAGAAAAGTAATACCAGCAGTAAACCAAGTAGAAACAAATCCATTAAATGCTCAGTTCGAAGCTCAAGAAAATATGGAAAAATACGGAGTGCATATGGAAGCATGGGCCCCATTTGGCGAAGGAAGAAATGGTTTATTTACTAATGAAGTATTAGTAAATATTGGCAAAAAATATAACAAATCTTCAGCTCAAGTAATGCTTAGATGGTTAATCCAAAGAGGTGTCATTATAGCATGTAAATCAACTCACATCGAAAGAATGCAAGAAAACTTTAATGTATTTGATTTTGAATTAAACGATGATGATATGAAAGCAATAGCAAGTTTAGATACAAGTGACAGTTTGTTCTTTAATCATCAAGATCCAAAGATGGTAGAATGGTTTAACAATATTGTTAAAGAAAGAAGAACAAATAAAGATTGTCGTAAAGATAAAAAGAATTGGTAAGGTGATAAAATGAAAAAAATAATTATTGGAATTGTTGCAGTAATTATAATTGCTAGTTTAGGAGTAGGAAGTTATTATTTAATAACAGGTAATATCACTGATAATAATATAATAAATAATGAAGAAAATAATACACCAATAGATACAGATAAAAAAATTCTTGTAGTATATTATTCAGCAACAGGTTCAACCAAAGAAGTAGCAAAAGAAATTTCTAACAATCTAAATGCTGACATATTCGAAATAGAACCAAAAGAAGTGTATACAAGTGAAGATCTAAATTGGAATAATAGTAATTCTAGAGTATCAAGAGAGCATAATGATGAATCTTTAAGAAATGTAGAATTAAAAACCACAAAAGTAGATAATTGGGATGATTATGATACTATTTTAATTGGTTATCCAATTTGGTGGGGAATAGCAGCATGGCCTGTTAATAACTTTATTAAAGAAAATGACTTTACTGGAAAAAATGTTATTCCATTTTGTACCTCAGCATCAAGTGGTATAGGACAAAGTGGTAATTTACTTGAAAATATGGCAACAAGTGGAACATGGAAAGAAGGACATCGTTTTTCATCTGGAGCATCAAAGGAAGATATAAAATCATGGACAGATAGTCTAAAATAGATATAATTAATAAAAAAACTAAAAATTTAGTAACATTAATATTAAAAAAAATAATTATAAATAATGATGTATTGTAACAAAAAACAAACAAAACTTAGAGCAATTCTAAGTTTTTTCTAATTTTAAAAGGATTTTCTAAATTTATGTAGAATAATAATATTAGAGAGCAAAGAAAGGAGAGATATGTATAGAATAATATTATTTTTAAAAAAATACATCATATTATTTATTAATATATAAAAATATGTCGAAATATGTCGTCTAAAAGAAATGTCTAGTTTTATCGAAATCATTTATAATTATCTTATAATATGATAAATTAAAAAAGCAAAGGGTGATAGAATGTTAAAAATCAATTTGGAGTTTAGAAAAGGAGTATTATTTGTAAGACTAAACGGAAGTCTAAACGATAAAGACAGTTTAGATAACATCAACAGTCTAATAAATGAAATAGGATTTAAGTATATAGTGTTTAATGTAGATAACTTAAGATGTATAGATGTAAATGGAATAAAATGTATTCTAGATTATCAAGATAAACTACTACAAAATCACGGTAAACTATTACTATGTGAAAATAATAAAGTAATATCAAATAGAATATTCAAAAATAGAATTCCAAATATAAAAACAGAAATACAAGCATTTGATCTCATCTAAAGATATATAATTTGATTTAATAGAAAAGAGGATAATATGTTAAATCAAATAATCGAAGAAAATAAAAATCTAATTTATTCTATAATCAAAAAATATACCTATTATTATGATAAAGAAGACTTATTTCAAACTGCAACAATAGGACTAATTAAAGCATATAATAATTATGATAACTCTAAAAACACAAAGTTTTCTACCTATGCTTACACTTATATATTAAGTGAAGTATTACTATATATCAATAATAATAGAGACATAAGATTAGGAAAAAATTACTTAAAAATATACAAAAAAATCAATGAAGCAAAATTAGTATTAACTCAAAAACTAATGAAAGAACCAACAACCTATGAATTATCTTTATTCTTAGAACTAGATGAAAGTCTAATCAATCAAGTTTTAGCCCTCACTCAAAGCTTTTCTAATTTAGAAGAAATAATCTCTAAAGATGGAAAAAATCTAACATTATTAGATGTAGTAAGTGACAAAGATAAAGATAGAATGATAGATAATTTAATACTAAAAGAAACATTAAATAACCTAACAGAAGAAGAAAGAAAAATACTAATGCTACGGTATTACGACGAAAGAACTCAACAAGAAGTCGCAAATATTTTAGGAACAAATCAAGTTTATATATCAAGAAATGAGAAAAAAGTACTAAAAAAATTAAAAGAAGACCTAAGCAAAGTAGCATAATTATATATACTTAAATCAAGCGATAAAGAAAAAACTTTATTGCTTTTTTGTATAAATATTAAAATATATCAAATAATAATACTGGTGATGATATGGATAATACTAAGTATAATGAATTTATAAAAAAATATATTCCTAAAGAAGACAAAATGAAAAATGAATTTATAGCCTTCTTTTTTGGAGGATTATTAGGACTATTAAGTGAAATATTACTAGAATTATATCAAATATGGTTAAACTTACCAAGAAAAGAAAGTGGAGTATTAGTAACATTAACTCTAATAGTTGTAGCATCTATCTTAACTGCATTAGGAGTATTTGATGTAGCAGTATCAAAATTAAAAAGTGCTTTAATAATACCAATAACAGGATTTGCTCATTCCATGACCTCAGCGGCATTAGAATATAGAACAGAAGGATTAATATTAGGAATAGGTTCAAATATCTTTAAATTAGCAGGAACAGTAATATTATATGGAATAGTAGCAGTATATTTCTTTGGATTAGTAAGATTGATATTAATAGGAGGATAAGATGACTTATAAATATAATAAAGTATATATAGATAATACCTATACCGTAGCAGGAACTTATGAAAATGATGGACCCTTAGCAAGCTTCTTTGACAAAACATATCCTAAAGATATGTATTTTGGAACTACTAGTTGGGAACATGCCGAAATAAAATTATTAAAAGAAAGTATTTCTGGTCTACTAAAGAAAACAAATAATAAAACTAGTGATATAGATATAATAATATCTGGAGATCTTCAAAACCAAATAGCATCCTCAAACTATGCAATAAGAGAATTTGATATCCCATTCTTAGGAATATATAATGCCTGCGCTATCAGTTCAGAAGGAATAATAATAGCATCAACATTTATTAATAGTGGCAAAGCCAAAAAATGTATAGTAGCAACCTCATCTCATAATATGGTAGCAGAAAAACAATATAGAAATCCAACAGAGTATGGAACTCCCAAACCAAAAGTAGCAACATTTACTGCAACAGGAGGTGTTTCAATATTACTAACAAATAAAAAAAGTAAAGTTAAAATATCTTCTGCAACAATTGGTAAAATTATAGATAAAGGAGTTAAAGATGTCAATAATATGGGAGCAGTAATGGCACCTGCTGCTGCAGACACAATAGCAAGACACTTAAAAGATCTAAATTTAGATCCCTCTTATTATGATTTAATACTAACAGGAGACTTAGGAGAATACGGTAAAAAAATATTAGTAGATTATTTAAAAGAAGTATATAAAATAGATATAAGTAAAAACTATAATGATTGTGGAACAATGTTATATGATACCAAAAAACAACCAGTTTTTGCTGGAGGTTCAGGACCAGTCTGTAGCGCCTTAGTAAACTTTGGTTATATATATAAACAAATGTTAAAACAAAAATTAAAAAGAGTTTTAATAGTGCCAACTGGAGCCTTGTTCTCTCCAACAATGTTTTTTCAAAAAGAATCATTGCCCGCTATAGCACACGCAGTTAGTTTGGAGGTGGAAGAGCAATGATATACTTAAATGCCTTCTTATTTTGTGGTATAGTTTGTCTTATCTCTCAAATAATATTAGATAATACTAAACTAACACCAGGACATATAACCTCATTATTTGTAATAATAGGAGCGTCCCTTGATATCTTTGGCATATACGATAAATTTGTTTTATACTGTGGAGCAGGAGCTCTAATACCAATAACATCATTTGGACACCTATTAGTTCATGGTGCTATGGATCTAGCTACTGACTTAGGACCACTCGGATTATGCTTAGGAGTATTTGATTTAACCGCAGCAGGAATAAGTGTAGCAATTTTTACATCTTTTATTCTAGCATTAATTTTTAAACCAAAGCATTAATCATTACCTAACCAAACTCTCATTAGCATTTGACTAAACAAAATAATTATAATATAATTATTAAGGAAAAAAGGAGAGAGTTTATATGTTAGATATACTACTAGATACAATAAAAGATACTCTAAGATTATTACCATTTTTATTTGTAGCATTTTTAATAATAGAATTATTCGAACATAAATTAAGTAAAAAAAGTAAAAACTTAATAACCGCTTCTAACAAAAGTGGACCATTATTAGGTAGTGCTTTAGGAATGTTTCCCCAATGCGGATTTTCAGTTCTAGCAACCAATCTATATGTAACAAGAATAATATCCTTAGGAACCTTAATCTCAATATATTTATCTACAAGTGATGAAATGTTACCAATATTATTATCAGAAAAAACTAGTATTAATATGATAATAAAAATACTATTAATAAAATTCTTAATAGGAATGATTAGTGGCTTTATAATAGATTTTATATTAAGGAATAAAGAAAAGCCTAAACAAAACTATGAAATATGTGAAGATAATCACTGCCATTGTGATAAAGAAAATATTGTTATATCTGCAATAAAGCATACCTTAAGTACTTGCTTTTATATATTTATAATATCATTAATTTTAAATATTATAATAAGTTATGTAGACGAAAAAGAACTATCAAAAATATTCTTAAAAAATAATACCTTTGCTCCCTTTATATCAAGCCTATTAGGACTAATACCAAATTGTGCATCAAGTGTAATGCTAACAGAATTATATCTAAAAAAAGTATTATCTCTAGGTACATCTATAGCAGGTTTATTAACAGGAAGCGGACTTGCAATATTAGTATTATTTAAAACAAATAAAAATTTAAAAGAAAATTTAAAAATACTAGCTCTAATATATTTCATAGGTGCTTTTAGCGGAGTATTTATAAATATAATAGAAAATTTAATTAAATAATTTATATGTAAAATTTCGAAAAAAGTACTTACAAATAAGTATTTTTTTGTTATAATATACTTGATAAGAAAGGATGATAAATATGAATAATTTAAAAGTAGTACAATATGGCTGTGGTAAAATGTCAGCCTATACAATGAGATATGCCATGGAAAATGGTTGGGAAATAGTAGGAGCTATAGATATTAATCCCAAAGTAATAGGTAAAGATATAAGTACCATAATAGGATGTGAAGATACAGGAATAATTATAAAAAATATAAGTGAAGCAGAAAGTTTACTAAAAAGCACTAAACCAGATATCTGTATTATTACTACAATGAGTTTAATGCAAGATACTAAAGATGCACTATTATTATGTGCTAAATTAGGAATAAATGCTATAACAACATGTGAAGAAGCATTTTACCCTATGAACTCTTCACCTGCATTAACTAATGAAATAGATAGACTAGCAAAAGAAAACAATTGTACAATAACAGGAAGTGGTTATCAAGATGCATTCTGGGGTAATTTAATTTCTACCTTAGTAGGAGCAACAGGTACTGTTACCAAAATAGAAGGAAGTAGTTCTTATAATGTAGAAGACTATGGAATTGCTTTAGCGCAAGCTCATGGTGCAGGACTAACTAAAGAAGAATTTGAAAAAAATATTGCATCATTAGATAATATCAGTGAAGAAGAAAGACAAAAATTAATAGATAACGGAGAATTCTTACCTAGTTATATGTGGAATGTAAATGGTTGGTTATGTGATAAATTAGGATATCACGTTATTAGTCAAAGTCAAAAATGTATTCCAACTATAGCAGAATCAGACATATATTCATCTACACTAAACATGAATATTAAAGAAAATATGGTTACAGGAATGAGAGCAGTAGTAACAACTCAAACTGAAGAAGGAGTAACATTAGAAACAGAATGTGTAGGAAAAGTATATACAAAAGATGACTGTGATAGAAATATTTGGAGTGTAATAGGAGAACCAAATACTAAATTAGTAATAGAAAGACCATCAACAGTAGAATTAACATGTGCTACTATCATTAATAGAATTCCAGATGTAATAAACTCTGAACCAGGATTTATTCCAACATCTAAAATGGGAGAATTAAAAAAGTTCAAAAAGAACTAAACTAAATATAATGTATTGTAACTAAAGGAGGTAAATATGAAAAGTAAAGTATATTTCACAAAAAACATAACAAAAGAAAATATGATAAAAATGTATCAAGTATTAAATAAAGAATTATCTGGTAATGTAGCAGTAAAACTACACTCAGGAGAACAAGGAAATCAAAACTATTTAAAACCAGAATTCTTAAAAGATATAATAGAGTATTTAAAAGCAACTGTAGTAGAATGCAATACTGCCTATGAAGGCGCTAGAAACACAACAGAAAAACACCTTAAACTATTAGAAAGCCACGGCTGGAGCAAATACTTTAAAACAGACATTTTAGATAGTGAAGAAGAAGTAGTATTAGAAATACCTGAGGGAAATACAATACATAAAAACTTTATTGGATCTCACATGAAAAATTACGATTCTATGCTAGTAATATCACATTTTAAAGGACACCCTATGGGTGGATTTGGAGGAGCCATTAAAAA
Source organism: Oribacterium sp. (assembly GCA_963652285.1). Classification (GTDB taxonomy): domain Bacteria; phylum Bacillota_I; class Bacilli_A; order RF39; family UBA660; genus RUG11198. Next base: position 941 of record CAVJSY010000029.1, on the reverse strand, counting down.
TATCTCTATAGGATTAGCATCTAGTTATGGCAAAAAATATATTCACACCAGTGGAATGGAAAATCCAACATATGAAGATTTATTTACCTCAGATCATGATAAATTCTTGGAATCAATGGCAGATGCTGCTAAATCAATATTAAACTTCTATAAAGATAATATTTTATTTATAAACGTAATGGTAAATATGTCTGTAGATTGTGATTGCTGTGCCGTAGCCAAAGATCCAACTATCAAAGATATAGGAATATTATCATCTACTGACCCCTTAGCCCTAGATCAAGCCTGTGTTGATTTAGTCTACAATAGTACTGATCCTAATAAAACAGATTTAATAGAAAGAATAGAATCAAGAAATGGTATTCATACTCTAGATGCTGCTGAAAAAATAAATCTAGGTAACAGAGAGTATGAATTAATAGAAATAGATTAAAACTATGATTAGTATTGATAATGCTTTAAATAATTTAAGTCATTCTAAATTTAGAACTAGTTTTCACCTAAAAGAAAAAGATCTAAATTATATAAAAGAAAAAGGCCTAGATACAATAAGAATTCACACATCAGATTTTATCAAAAAAAGATTAGCACCTAGAATAATAATAAATGACGGACATCAAACTCCATATCGAGGTCATCCTACCTTTATAGCCCAACATGCAACTGCAACATGTTGTAGGAATTGTCTATATAAATGGTATAAAATACCCAAAGATAAAGACTTAACAGAAGAAGAACAAGAATATATAGTAAACTTAATTATGGCTTGGATTAATAAACAAGTATCAAAATAAAACATTTTATCACCTGATAAAGTGTTTTTTCTCTAATAAAAAATTAAAAAAAGAACTTGATTTATAATATCTAATATGATATGATGTAGATGTTTAGTAAGAGTTATTTATAAATATTGTATCTATCTATTTTTAGTATATATACAT
>CAVJSY010000028.1:0-3734 GCA_963652285.1 Oribacterium sp. | reverse complement strand
TGGGATGTAGTGTAAAACCTATAATACTATTAATACTATAGATTGACCCCCCCCCCATTTTACTTTTAGTTAACAAAAATGATGTATATGAAATAATCTTACTAGATAAAATATACTCCATATACATCACCTACTTTCTGTGAAAATTATATCAAAAAATAAGAAAAGATGCAACATCATAGATGCATCTTTTTTAAAAAATTATTTATTTTATTTCCAAATACAACTCTGATATTACCATTTTTTCTGTTTATAATTATATATATTAGAAAACTTACAATGCCATATACAAATAATATTGGAATACTTAGTAATCTAGAGTTTATGTTAGTAGGAATAAATAATTTCATTATTAGTATAACCAAAGTAAATACTATAAAAGACACTATATACTTAGGTAATCTCTTTTTTGTAGAAGTAAAATCAAAACCATACTTATTTTTTAAGGTAGACATTGAAATAATTATAGAAAGAGTATATCCAATTATAGCAGCAAAAACTGCACCATAACTAACATTTAATCCAATCTTATCACATAATAGCATTAAAGGAACATCTAAAATTGCATTAGTCAGCAACCCACTAAGTACAGATATCATTACTAATTTGTATTTACTAAGTCCTTGTAAAGTATTAATAATAATAGTATAAAATCCTCCAAATAAAGCAGTATATACAAATACTCTATATACAATAGGACCATAATGACTATTACCATAAAACAAAGTCCATACTGGTTTTACTAACAAAGATAAGAAGATAGTCATTGGAACAATTACTAGTAATACACATTGCATTGCTTTATTAAATTTATCATTAACATCTTTCATATCGCCTTTAGTATAACTGGTAACAATATTTGGTATTAAACTAGTAACTAGACCGGTTGATATTGCTAAGATAATATTGTTTAATTTAACTCCCCAAGTAGTATATACTCCTACTATAGATTCCATTATGTTAGCAGGATATTTTAAAATATCAGACATAGTTCTAGATAATAATATCATATCGACAGTAGTATATAAATTATTAACTAAACTTATTAAAATAAAAGGAATAGAATACATAAATATTTTCTTTGCTATTTCTTTTTTAGGAATAAGTTCACTGGTATCATCATCTACATTTAATAATTTTGATTTTTTTATTTTGGCTTTTAGATATAGATACGCTGCTAAGCCACCGAAGAAGGCTCCTAGCATAGATACTCCTATAGCATATCTTAATGGAAGATTTAATATTTTTATACAGGTTAAACTTCCTACTAGTACTATTATTACTCTAACGACTTGTTCTATTACTTGGCTTATTGAGTATGGTGTGATGTATTTATATCCTTGTAATAGGCCTTTGGTAACACTTAAAAAAGGAATTACTAAAATTGCAAAGCTAACTGCTCTGATAACGAAGGCGATATCTTCTTTAGTATTACCTCCTGTAGAACTTCCTATTATTAAATCTCCTATGGAAGGGGCAAAAATAAATAAAACAATAAATATGATTATAGAGATAACAGATATTATTTTTAAAGAGACATTATATGTGTCATTGATTGCTTTCTTTTTACCAAGTGCATAGTACTCACTGGTAAGTTTACTTATAGCAAAGGGAAAACCTGCACTAGATATACTTAAAAACAATTGATATATATTATATCCATATCCATATAAGGCTCCACCTGATTCACCTATTATAGCATTAAAGGGAATAACATATAATATACCGATTATTTTTACGATAAGTATTCCTAGAGTAGCAATTATTGTTCCTTCAATAAAACTATTTTTTTTCATTGCTCACCTTGTATAATATAGTTTTAAACTACTACTATATTAAATCCTTTCTAATATATATAGAGATAAATTATCTTTAATATTCTTATTACATCAACTTCATTATAGCAAAAATCTTAAAAAAAGTGAACTTTTTTAATTCACTTTTTAAAATATTACATTTTATAAGGTTAGTTAAAGATATCAATTCCTATATTTAAATCTACTTTAGTATTTATTCCTGCGATTTGACCATTTGAAGAAAACTGCCATATATTATAATCTATTTCATTATTAATATTTTCTAGGGCTTCTTCATAGGTATTTATGTTACTAGGCCAGTAGGCATACCAAATGTCATATTTATTTTTTAGGTAATTATAATCTAGGTTTTGAGTATAGAAATATTTATTAGCGTATATTCCACAATTGTAACCGTTTTCTTCTAAAGTTTGGCAGAAATTATCAGCGATAGATGTTAGTGTTTCTTTACCTAAGTTAATTGTAGAAGGATCTTCTATATCATAAAATACTTTTGTTTTAATATTAGGAGTGTATCCTAATGATTTTAAGTTATCTAGTAGTCTTAATATATGGGCTACTTCAGATGATACGGATTCTGAATCTATGTTTATTTCATTACTTCCATTTATTTTGGTAGCATATGAATATAAGTAAATTCCATATGGGATATTATATTTTTCACAGTTAGAGACATTATCTATTAATTTTTTGTCATCTTGACTGGTCCAATTATCACCATAGCCTGCTCTTATTATTACAAATTCTACTTCACTTTGCGCTAATGCTTCCCAATCAATATTACCTTGATATGAGGAGATATCTATTCCTTTATAGTATAATTTATCATTATATTTTTCTATAATAAATTTTTGATTATTACTACCATTACATTCTTCTTTTATAAGATTATTGGTAAGACATAGATTATCTTTACTTATAATGTAGGTATTATCAGTATTTAAAATAATTTTCCAGGTATCATTTTGAGTTGATATTGATAAGTCATTATTTATAATTAATCTGTTACTAGTACTACTTATGATACTATATTCTGAATTATCTTGTTTATTTAAGTACCATACATTATTATTATTATTTTCTATATCACTAAGAGTTATCTTGTTATCTGATAGTGATATTTCTTTATTGTCACTATAGGTTCTTATTTTATATTTATTATTTTCTAAGTTAGATACTTCTTTAGGAGTTATTGTTAATTTTTGTTCTTGTAGTTCGTCGTTACATTTTTTAACTTTTATATATTCATTTGATATAGATAGGCATTTATTGTTGTTTTGGGATATTATTTGATAATAATCATCTTTTTTGGTAATTGTCCATTTTTGATTTATTAAATCATCTTTTGGTTGTAGTGATACTTTAATATCTAAAGCTTCTAAATAATTATTATCTATAATTGAACTTATACTGTAAGTATCATCTTCTAATACTTCTATATTCCAGATATCATTATCATTTAATTTAAGATAATTTTCTGCAGCACTAATCTGGTATAAACCTTGTTTAAATATTTCTTTATTATCATCTATAATCGGTGTAGTTTCTTCTGGAGTAGGCTCTATTATTTCTTCTTCATTTTGAATTATTTCATTATCGTTTATTAATTCTTCATTAGGTTCAATAACTGGAACTTCGCTATTAATAATATCTACTTCATTGTTATATTCAGAAGTATTATTACTACTGGGAGTTGGATTTGTTAAGAATACGTTTTCTCCTATTGCAGAAGATGTATATTCTTCTGTATCATTATTATCAGTACTTGAAATAATTTTATTTTCATTATAATTAACTAAACTATCTGTAGTTTTAGTTGTACTTTTATATTCTGTTGGTTTTAAGTTAATAACTATAGAGGATATTAACATTACAGAACTAAATATTGGTAATATATATTTTTTCATGTATATATAC
>CAVJSY010000027.1:0-2951 GCA_963652285.1 Oribacterium sp. | reverse complement strand
TAATAATAGTGTTTTGAAAAAGGATAAAACAATTAAAAATAGAAAGTTAAGACAATCATTAGTAGATCAGGCTTTTGTTGCTTTGGATAGGATAAAGGATCAAGTTAATTCTAAAATAGATAAGGAACTTTTGAAATCAGAATTAATGTATTTAAGTATGATTGATTATGTTAATGATGATGTTGATGATATTGTTATATCGATTTTTGTTTAAAATATATCTGAATTGGATATATTTTTTTATTTTGTTTCATATAATTTTTTGAAAGGATGATTATATGAAACAGATAATACCATTTAAAAAAGATTTATTATTTAAGACTAAGGTTAGTGAAATAACGTCAATTTCTTTAGAGCATCATTATAAAGTAAATGATGATGATATAACTGGTGAGTTTTTTATAACAGGAGATTATAAGATGACAGATGGGAGCATTAAAAGAGAAGTGTTTGATTTTAAAATACCTTTTGATATAACAATAGATTCTGATTATAAAAAAAATACTATAATAGTTGATATTGATAATTTTTATTATAAAATAATAAATAATGATACTCTTGAGGTAAATATTGATTTATATATTGATGGAGAAAAAGAAGTAATAAATACTAAAGAGGATAAGAAAGAGGAAATCAAATTTGAGGATTTATTAGAGGAGTTGGATGATAAAAAAGCGAGTAGGGATATAATAGAAAATAATGATATAGATTTTGATATGCCTATTAGGAAAGAAGAAATAATGGATAATAAGATAGTTGGAGGTGATGATTTAGAGAACACTAAAAATATTAGTCAAAATGTTAATGTTAATATCGAAAAGTCAGAAAAAGAATTTAATATGTTTTCTTCAGTAGATGATAGCGAAACTTATGCATCATATTATGTATATATTTTAAAAGAGGATGATACTATAGATAAGGTGTTAGAGAAATATCAAGTATCAAAAGAAGAATTAAGTACATATAATGATTTGGAAAATTTAAAACCTTATGATAAGGTAATAATACCATCTAAAAATGAATAAAGAGATAAGACAAATTTTAGAGGATAATAATATTAACATAAAAAAAATAACATTAAAGGGTAATGTTAAAATTATAGAGTCTAGTGATGATAGATATGTAATAAAACGTAAGAAAGATAGTTTATCTTCTTTATTTAAATATTTATCATCGAGATCATTTGAAAATTATCCTAGGAAATTATTTGAAAGTATCAACTATGATGTTTACGAATATATTGAGGATATAGAGCAACCTTTTGAGCAAAAGATATTAGATATAGTTAAATTAGTTAGTGTTTTGCATAGTAAAACTACTTTTTATAAAACTATTGATAGTGATGAGTATAAAGATCTGTATGAGAGTATAGTAAATAGAATTGATTATTTGTACGATTATTATAATAATATTGCGGTATTGTTTGAGAAGGAAGAGTTTATGTCTCCTGCAGTTTATTTGATGCTTAGAAATATATCTTTGGTATTTCAAACTTTAAATTTTTGTAAGACAAATATTAATAAGTGGTATGAGATAATAAATGAAAAGAAGAGGGTAAGAATAGTTCAGATTCATAATAATTTGAGTGTTGATCATTATATGAAAAATAAATATTCTTACTTTATAAGTTGGGAAAAGTCAAAGAGAGATTTACCTATATATGATTTATTGCATCTTTTTAATTTATATTATTATCAAGTTGATTTTTGTGATATTATTCATATTTATGAGATGAATTATCCGTTACTTGAGGAAGAAAAAAATCTTTTATTTGTTATGATTTCTTTACCTGATAAAATAATTTTTGACAATCAGGAATATTTACAGACTATTAAGGTAAAGAGATTTTATGATAAGTTGAAATCTGCTAATATAGTAGTATCTGATTATATGTCTAAAGAAAAGAAGGTATCACATTGATGATATCTTCTTTATTTTTATTTTGCTTCTGAAAATATTGATTTATTATAATAATGATTTCCGTCATCTATTGCTTCTAGAGTTTTAGTAGTGATTAGGAAATAATTATCTCTTGTTATATTGGTTTCACTGATTGGATCATCCCAGGTTAAGTCTAGGTGTAACCATTCTCCGTCTAGATATACTAAATTCCATATATGTTGGTCGTTAGAAATTTTGTAATTAATAACATTTAATTTGTTTAGGAATATTGCCATTGCATCTGAGTAACCGCTACAAATACCATATCCTTGGACTAATACTCCATAGGCAGTGTTTGATTTGTAGGTTTCGTCATTTTTATTTTTGGTTTTTAATGTATCATAGTCTGCATTATTAATAATATAGTCATGAATTATTTTTATTTTTTCTTTAATACTCATTGAGTTATTGATATTATTATTGATAAAATCGTTAACAATGTTATTTATGGTATTAATATCATCTTCAGAGTAAATATGATTTATTGTAAATTCAATTATACCATTTTTGTAATTAATAGAGATATTATCAAAACTATTATAAGGATGGACAAAACTATTTAAATTTGTTAATAGTTCAGCGTCACTGGTTATGCTATTGACGTCTTGATAGCAAGCTTCATAATCTTTAGAGCAATATCTTATTGAATGATTGGTACCGCTATTGATTAAAAAATAAATGGTATTAATTATATCTTGTTTAGAGGTTAAAACTGCATCTTCGTCATTGTCTACATAATTAAAGTTATCTTCTAAAAAATATATATTTTCACTTGTATTTCCGTATAAGCGATCGATGTTTTTGGTAGTTACAAAGTACTCAATGTCTTTTTTGAAAAAAGCGCACAGTGTTAGTACGACTATAATAAAGCATCCTATAAAAATAATGAATTTTCCACTTTTAGACATTTTCCACGCATCCAATCTATTTCACTTACTGTTAATATCATTATATTATAATAATTTATTTTTTGTCAATAGAATATTGAAGATTTTTGTTAACTATTAGTT
>CAVJSY010000026.1:0-7510 GCA_963652285.1 Oribacterium sp. | reverse complement strand
AATATTTACTATGGATAGTGCATTTTATTACCATAATTTAACAGATGTTATTCCTGAAAAAGAATATCTTGCATTAAAAAGGGATAGTACTAAAATTAGTGATAGTAGAATTAAAGTTGCATATTATCAAGAAAAGTTTTTTGATATTGGGAAATCGACTTTAAATATAAATGGTGTGGAAGTTAAAATTTATGACAAAGAAAGAATGCTAATAGAATTAATAAGAAATAGAAATTCGATAGGTTTCGATTATTATAAAGAGATAATTGAAAATTATAGAGAAATTAAAGATACCCTTAATACAAAAAAAATAGCTGAATACATAAGTAATTTTTCAATAGAAAATCACTTGTATGATGTTATTATGAAAGAGGTGTTTTAATGAATATAAATACAATATTTAATAATTATTTAGCAAGTGGATATTCAAATTTAAATGCTATTTCGAAAACTTGCCAAGATATTATTTTATCTCAAATAAGCAATTCTAGCTTAAATAAAAATGTAACAATTAAGGGCGGAGTTGTAATGATGGCTATTTCTAAAGATATAAGAAGAGCAACACAAGATTTAGATATAGATTTTATAAGATATTCTTTAGATGATTCTGCAATAGAAGCATTTATAGAAAAGTTAAATGATAAAGACATTAAAATAAAAATTACTTCACCAATAAAAAGACTTCACCATCAGGATTATGATGGTAAGAGAGTTTTTATAGAAATATCTGATAATTTTGGTAATATATTTTCTACCAAATTAGATATAGGTGTACATAAAGATATTGATATAGACCAAGATGAATTATGTTTTGATTTAGGTACCCATTCTAATAATGTTATTTTACTTGCTAATTCAAAAGAACAAATATGTGTTGAAAAAATAAAGTCATTATTAAAATTTGGCATTACATCAACTAGATATAAAGACATTTTTGATATTTATTATTTGATAAATAAAAGTGATTTTGATAAGTACCGTTTTTTAACTTATTTAGATAAATTAATTTTTAAAAATGAATTAATTCAAGAAAATGATATAAATGAGTTACAAAATAGTTTAAAATTTACATTATCAAACAATAGATTTAAATCCATGGTTAATATGGCAAAAAATAATTGGCTAGAATTATCTATAGATGACACGATTAATTCAATTTTAGACTTTATATCTTCATTAGAACTAGTTGAGGCGTAATTTATGAATAATAGTGAAATATTAAATTTAATAAAAGCAAAAGAACTAGAAATAAAAAAATTACAATTAGAAGTAGAAGAATTAAAGAAACAACTTAATGAAATAACACCAAATTCATCTGAAGATACTTCGAATCGTGAAGATTCGGTTAAAATATTTATGAATTATTTTAAAGGAAGAAATGATGTATATCCTTATCTATCTATTGATAAAACTAATCCAAATATTAAATACTATATACCTGCATGTGCAAATGAATGGAAAAATGGTGTATGTAATAAAACAATGGGTAAAAAATGTAAAACCTGTCAATATAGGGAAAATAAACCAATATCGAAAGATACTATTTATAAGCATATGTATGGAAATCAGCCGATAGGTATTTATCCACTTTTAGAAAACGATACTTGCTTTTTTCTATCATTAGATTTTGATGATAAAGATTCAAAAAAAGATATTAAAAGTGATGTGCTAGCATTTGCAAGTATTTGTGATAAATATGAAGTACCTATTGCCATAGAACGTAGTAGATCTGGGAATGGAATACATATATGGATGTTTTTTGATGCTAATATAAAAGCGATAACTGCAAGAAAATTAGGTAGTTTGTTATTATCTAAAACTATGGAAATATCAAATATTTCTATTACATCTTTTGATAGGATGTTTCCAAATCAAGATACATTACCAAAAGGTGGATATGGTAATTTGATAGCGTTACCTTTTCAAAATGAACCGTCTAAATATGGAAATACATTATTTGTTGATAGAAATTTTATTTTAATAAAAAATCAAATACAATATTTAAGTTCTATACATAAATTAACTGAAATAGAAGTTTTTGAAAAAATAAAACAATTATCTAATGAAACTATTGATATTAGTCATGAAATAATTGATATGCAAAATGAAGTAAAAGTAAAGAGTAAAAATAATATAGATTATCCTAAAAGTATTAATGTAATTTTAAGGGACATGGTATATATTGATAAAGCTAATCTTGATGGAGTAGTAAAAAATAGTTTTAGAAGACTTGCCACCTTTGCTAATCCTGAATTTTATAAAAAACAAAAATTAAGAATGTCAGTATATAATGTTCCTATGGTAATTGATTGTAGTAAAGAAGATGAAAAATATTTAAAATTGCCAAGAGGAACATATGATTATTTAGAGAGCCTATGTAATGTTAATAACATTGAAATTATTAGTAAAGATGAGAGATTTGTTGGAAATAAAATAGAAGTTAAATTTAATGGTAGTTTACAAAATGAACAACAAATAGCAATAGACAATTTATTAAAATATGATAATGGTATATTATGTGCTCCAACAGGATTCGGAAAAACGGTAATTGGTTGTAAACTTATAGAAGAAAGAAAAGTTAATACACTAATATTAGTAAATAAAATTCAATTACTAAATCAATGGAAAGATAGAATTAAAGAGTTTTTAGATGTAAAAGAAGTCGGTGAGATAAGTAGTAAGAAAAAGAATATTACTAATGTTATTGATGTTGCAAGTATAAAATCATTATGGAATAATGGAAATGTTTTAGATATTGCTAAAAACTATGGAATGATTATAATTGATGAATGTCATCATACTGCAGCATATACTTTTGAACAAGCAATTAACACTGGAAATGCTAAATATGTTTATGGAATATCAGCAACACCTGAAAGAGAAAATGGACATACGCCAATTATAAAAATGCAATGTGGTGATATTAGGTATAAAGTGGATAGTCTAAAGTTTAATAAAAAATTAAATATTCCGATGAAAGTAATTGTGAAGAAAAGCCATTTGAATTTTACAAATCAAAATATCGATAATTATGAATTAAATGAAATTAATGATTTGATAGCAAAAGATATTATACGCAGCGAAAAGATTATTAAAGATATTAAGAAGGAATATGATAATGGAAAAAATATATTAGTTTTAACAGAAAGATTAGAATTAATGAATTATATTTATGATAAATTATCAAAATATACAAATAATATTTTTAAATATTATGGTGGAATTGGTAAAAAAGTTCTTAAAAATTATATGGAATTAAATAATCAAATAAATGAAAATGAAGAGAATAAAATTATAGTAGCGACCGGCTCATATATTGGTGAAGGTTTTGATGACTCAAAACTTGATGTCTTATTTTTAACAATGCCTATTTCTGGTCAAACTAGAGTAACACAATATGCTGGAAGATTACATAGGCAGGATAGTAACAAAAAAGAGATATTAATTTATGATTATATAGATGATAACTTCTCAAAAACCCGTAATATGTTTTTGAAAAGGAAAAAAACATACGAGAAATTGGGTTATGAAATAGTTGAAGAAAATGAGCGTTATAAATTTTAATATATAATACTTTTTTTAATTTCCCCGACTTTAGAAACACGACCGTTATTAATATAAAAGATGATTTAATAAAAAATGAGATTTATAATAATATTAATGAAGTTCTTAAATGCTATTTAGATAATAGTGAAAAGCAAAATTTTGAAGTGAATGATTTAGTATGGTTATTAGAAAATATAATATTACTGAAGAAAATATAGCTATGTTAATAGAAAAATGGGATGATTCTGCAACAGATTTAAACATATTCGTAAATAATGTTTTTTGTTTTAATTGTATAGTTAAGAATATTAAATTTAAAATGACTTACGAAAACATAAAGCTAATATTTGATTTCAATAATGAATTATTAAAAAATTAAGATAATTTAAGATATATACTTAATGGTGGTCATAAAATTGATAAGTCATATAAAGAAATAATAGAAATTATGAATGAAATTGGAATTATAAGTAGCATCAATAATAGTAGTGGAGATTATTTATATATTTATTTAAAACAATAACTGATATGTATTACTACCCATCAGCTACCCATTAAATTGAATTAAATTTATCAATTTTTGATTAAATTTTATTAAACTTAAAATGAGTTATATGTCGATATTACGGGGATTTTAAACAATCCTCTTTTTTAATATAATAGCCCCTGAAGAGAGCGAAAGCTCTTATTTTTGTTCATATTAAAGAGTTTTAGAACTATTAAGTAATTTTAGGTACACTTTAGGTTTAAAAAAATTGATTTTAAGAATAGTTCTTTAAAGAAAAGTGTTGAAAGTGGCGAAAAATATGAAATGATTATGTTTTTTGTTTATGTGACGATATGGATATTATTAGTTTTGTTTGTATGATTGCAATGATGTTATACCGTAAATGAAAAGATACAAGATCAAGATAATGAAAATATTGTGAATAATTAAGTATTAAATGTATATACTATTATTGAGAAAAAATGGTAAAAGTGGCAAAAATTTTCAATGAACTATTGAAAATATTTTTTAAAAGATTTATAATTGTATTGAGAAAAAACGGTAAAAGTGGCAAAAATTTTCAATGGAGGTAACTATGAAAGAAATCAGAAGAGATGTGTATCTAAAAAAATTAATAAGTAGAAAAGAAAATGGTTTAATAAAAATTATTACTGGTATTAGAAGGTGTGGAAAGTCATACTTATTGGATCCATTATTTAAAAATCATTTGCTTGAAAGTGGTGTGAAAGAGGATCATATCATTAAGTTAGAATTAGATAAAGAAGAGAATAAAAAATATCGTGATTCTCATGAACTTAATGAATATATTAAATCACAGATAAAAGATAAAAATATGTATTATATTCTATTAGATGAAATACAAATGGTAGAGGGCTTTGAATCAGTATTAAATGGATTTTTGTATGAGAGAAATCTTGATGTTTATGTAACTGGTAGTAATTCAAAATTTTTATCATCAGACATTATTACTGAATTTAGAGGTAGAGGTGATGAAATAAAAGTATTTCCATTATCTTTCTCTGAATATCTAGAAGCATTCAAAGGCGATAAACAAGATGCGTGGAATGAATATGTTTTATATGGTGGATTACCTTTAGTACTTTCTAAGAAAACTGATGAAGAAAAATCAAAATATTTGAAAGATTTATTTGATCAAACTTATATAAAAGACATTATTGAACGAAATAATATTCAAAGAGTTGATATACTTGATTCTATTATTAATATGCTAGCATCTTCAGTTGGCTCGCTAACTAATCCAAAAAAAATATATGATACATTTGTTAGTAATGGAGAAAAAGAAATATCATCTAATACAGTTAACTCTTATATAAAATATATAGAGGATTCTTTTATCGTAAACAAATCAGATCGATATGATGTTAAAGGGAAAAAATATATTCAAACTTCGCAAAAATATTATTTTTCAGATATTGGGCTTCGTAATGCTAGATTAAACTTCAGACAACAAGAAGAAAATCATATAATGGAAAATATAATATATAACGAACTAGTTGTTAGAGGCTATAATGTTGATGTTGGAGTAGTTGAAGTAAGAGATAAAAACAAAAATAGAAAACAATTAGAAGTTGATTTTGTATGTAATTTAGGAAATAAAAGATATTATGTACAATCAGCATTAAACTTAGATACAAGAGAAAAAACTATTCAAGAGGAAAGACCACTTATGAATATTAATGACAATTTTAAAAAGATAATTGTTGTTAAAGATACTATGAAACATTGGATAACTGAAGAAGGAATATTAGTTATTGGTATTCAGGAATTTCTGCTTGGTAAAAATAGTTTAGATTTGTAATAATATATGAAGTAATTTTTGGGGAACAATTTGTCTCTTTTGAAATATAGTTATGATGCGGTTTTGCTAAGTAATTTTGCAAATTAAATAAAATATAAAGTTTTTAGCCGAAGTATTTCTATTACTTAGAATCATATTTAAAAAAAGTGTATATGTTTATTAATTTAAGAATTTTAATTTATGATTTATAATTTTATTACGAATTTTAACTTATTAATAATAATTTATTATTAGAGTGGAAAAGTTATTTAATAATTTTTTGATTTTTGGTGATAGAAATGCGATTCTATAATAGATTAGTATTATTACTAACTGTTATAGTTTTTTTTATGGTATGCTATAATCAAAGATTTAATTATTTTAATATATTGTGATTTATTAATGATGTATTGTAATTAAAGAAAAAGAAATATAAAATTTATAAAAAATGTGCTATAATTATGTAGTATATTTTTTTCTTTTGGAGGTGTATTATGGTATATTTGGATTATGCAGCGGGATGTCCTGTAAAAAAAGAAGTATTAGATTGTTTTTATGATGCTAGTTTAAAATATTTTGCAAATCCTAATTCTTCTCATAAATTGGGATTAGAGGCTAAGAATGTTATTGATGAGGCTACTAGTGATATTGCTAAAATTTTAGGGGTTAAAAGTGATGAGATTATATATACTTCTGGTGCTAGTGAGAGTAATAATTTGGTTATAAAGGGAATTGCTTCTAGGTATAGAAATAGGGGACGTCATATTCTTATTAGTAGTTTAGAACATAATTCTATTGTATCATCTGCTACTAAGTTACAGGAATCTGGTTTTGAGGTTGAGATTATTCCAGTTTTACCTGATGGTCTTATTGATATAGAAAGTTTAAAAGATATGATTAGGGATGATACTATTTTAGTTAGTGTGTGTTCTGTTGATAGTGAACTTGGAATTAGGCAACCTATTGAGAAGATAGCTAGTATAATTAAAGAATATCCTAATTGTTATTTTCATACGGATGCAACACAAGCAATTGGTAAGGTAATGATAGATTATTCTTTAGTAGATTTAATAACTATTACTCCTCATAAGTTTTATGGATTAAGTGGTATTGGAATTTTAATTAAGAGAAGTAATGTTAGTATAACTGCTCAGATTGATGGTGGTAAATCTACTACTATATATAGAAGTGGTACTCCTACTTTAGCACTTATTGTATCTAGTGCTAAGGCTTTACAACTTGCGTATGATGAGGAAAAATCTAGTTATGATTATATTTTAAAATTGAATAATATTATTAAGAAGGGGTTAGTTAAGTATAAAAGGGTTCATATTAATAGTACTGCTAATTCTATAAATAATATTATTAATTTTAGTGTTAAGGGAATAAGGGCTATAGATTTTGAACGAAGATTAGAGAGTTATTCTATTTATGTTTCTACTAAGACTTCTTGTTGTCCTATAGAAACACCTTCTAAGTTAGTTTATGCACTTACTCGTGATAAGAGTCTTTCGTCATCTTCTATTAGGCTTAGTATTTCTAGTTTTACTACTTTAGATGATGTATTAGAGTTTTTAAGAGTGTTTGATATTATTTATAAGGAGTGCGGAACGTTCTTAACTGAAAAGGTTAAGCACTAAGAGTTTTCTTAGGAGAAC
>CAVJSY010000025.1:0-9955 GCA_963652285.1 Oribacterium sp. | reverse complement strand
CTATCATATAAAACTCTCCCAATAAAATTGGTCCAAAACCTCTATAATTTTTAATATGTTCCAATAATACTTTTAGCTCCTTAATTCTAGTCTTATTACTTTGAGGTTCTAATTTAGTATTAATAATAAAATCTTCATCAGTCTTTACTGCAGTCAATATTCTAGGAGCATTACCTTTACATACATTTGGCAATAATGTTAAATGTCTATTCTCAACCTCTAATGGCATATTTCTAGTTATTACAGGATTTATCTCACTATTACCTAAAAAAGACAATCTTCCATAATTACTATTTCCTGCTATATAATAAGTATCTCCTAACCTCTTTTGTAATTTCATCTTTCTAAACATCATTATTTCCTGTGCCCCAAAGTATGTTATATTATACTTCTTTATATAATTTGCTAATATTTTTAAATAATCATATCCATCCCAATCACTAGACCAAGATTTACTCTCTATATTCATACTTGCTATAGTTATTTTACTATTCATAATATCACCCGTGCTATATATAATAGCACATTTTTATTATTTTTACAACTAGTTAATTAACAATATTCCAATTATTACACATAATACCCCTATTGTTTGTTTAACTGTAGGGCGTCTTCTACTATCCTTTAAAAACATTGATATTACTAAAATAAATAATATAGAAGCAGGTCTTTCATAAGAAGATAAAGTAACAGATTTCTCACTTATAAAATTTACTAAATATAATTCTGAAAATCCAAATATTTGTTGTATAAAACACCAATCAAATACTTTTTTATGTTCCTTATGATATTTAAATGTATAATCACCTGAAAAAATTATCGTTAGTAATACATTTAATACCAATATAAATACAGCATTTGATAAATAAATTAAAATATAATGAGTAACATAACTTAAAAATAAAGTCGTAAGTACTCTTAAACATATTATTCCATTTATATTCTTTAATCTTATCTTTGAATTAGATATT
Source organism: Oribacterium sp. (assembly GCA_963652285.1). Lineage (GTDB taxonomy): Bacteria > Bacillota_I > Bacilli_A > RF39 > UBA660 > RUG11198. The sequence goes on along the minus strand of CAVJSY010000025.1, from coordinate 8,984 downwards.
ATAAATACACCAGATATTGTTAAAATTATTGATATAATTGACAGCACTCTCATCTTTTCTATTCCAAGTATTACATCTATTATAAATGCTATTATTATTCCTAATGCCAAATAAGAAGAATCCTCAAAAGTATTTAAATATTTTAAACAATTAACGGTAGTATTTTGTTTAAGATATCTAAGTATCATAGCGCACACCAGTAATATCACCACATACACATTCATCTGAAATCTAAAATGTCCTGTTAAATATTCAATAATAGTCATAACTAACGAAAATGGTATCATAGTTACACACATATAATAAAAATAATCTTTATCGCTCGATCCTATATCAGATAAATGTTTATCAATAAATTGTCCTATAGCACCTATTAAACCTGCTACAATAATCATAGTTATATACATATTACTTACTCCTTTGATATTATAAAAATACTTTCTAATCTAATTATAAACTACATTAATAATAATTGCAAAAGTTTTTGTTTAAATACAATACATCAATATATATTTAATACTTACTTATACCACTAAAATAGTTAAATATATAAATATTAAAAAAAGATTATAAGTAAATATAATCAATCATTAGTTAATATTTTTATATAAATAATTATCTTTATAAAAATGCATTACTTCTATATTATCTCTTATTATTATCTCATTAAGTTCATCTTCATTAGCAATAGAATTAATCATTATCTCATCAAAATTATCAAGATCTACATATCTTAACTCATAATTACCCTCTATCTCTTCCTTATCATAATTAGTTCTATTAACATGATATTTCTCATCATTAGGTATATTATAATAATATACCGAACTTAATATATTTTTATTATCTTTGCCTTTACTATAATACTTAATTACATAAAATGGTCTTAACTTAGAAGTATTAACATTAATACCCGCCTCTTCTAATATCTCTCTATGTAAACACTGTTCTTTAGTCTCACCATCTTTTAAATGACCACCAATAAATTGATATACTTTCTTATAATACCCCATTAATATATTATTCTTATGATTAACCATTAAAGCCTTAGTTCTGATCTCAACTTCATCTATATCATTAATATCTATTTCATCATCATTATATACTTTCTCAATCATAACTACTCTCCTTATCTTAGCCATTTAAATATATCATTTATTTTATAGATAGTCAAGATACCACATATCATAATCAAACAATATCTTTAATATAAATAATCATATAACATGTATTGTTTTTCTAATAAATATAATAAAAAGACTAATAAAATATATTATTAATCTTTTTTACTAAACCTATAATTTTCAATATAACTTTCATTTTCTAATAAATATATATCACAAATCATATTTTCCCATTCATCTGGAAATGTTTTAAAATACGGAGTTATGCAAGTCTTTATCTCATTTGAAATAGGATCATTATATTCAACAATAAATTTATAACATCCAGAAACACCATGTTTAGTATTTATATCATTATCTTTGTCACCAATCTTTCCAAAAGCACCAATAGACATTACTAAATCATCATCAGAAATACCATTTATAGCACTAATCACTTCCCCATTAGTACATATAAAATTTACCACTTTTCCTTGAATTTTTTGTCCAGTTTCTTTTATTTTCTTCACCTTATTAATAAATTTATTTCTCTTCCAAATATTATAAAACGCAGCAATTAAGCTAACAATTAAAATTATTAATATAAATATATCAAATTTGTTAAAAAACTCATACAACACACAAATAGTTGAAATAATCAAACAAAAATATATTACAGTTTTTCTTTCATTTAAATATTTAATGTTTACCTTTTTCATTTTTTACCTCTTTTAAAACGTCAATAAATAACAATATTTTTCAACATTACTAATCTTCTTTTTTACTATACTTAATATAAATATCTTTAATTAATTCTACAGTACCATCTATTCCTAAAATACTAGAATCAATCAAATAATCATAATCTCTAGCATTTCCCCAAGAATTAGATTTATCCTGAGATTCATAATATTTCTTACGCATCTTATCTACTTCTTTTAATCTAGAATATGCTTCCTCATAAGAAATATTTTCTATTTCCATTTTCCTACCAATTTTAAATTCTAAATTATTAGAATAAATAAATATATTTATAACATTTTTTCTACCCTTTAGTATTTTATTAGAATTTCTACCCAATATTATACAAGAACCAGCATCTGCTAAAGAAATAATAGTACTACTTATTAAAGTTTGATATGTATCATCATTAAATGCCATTTCATTACTACCAGTACTAATTAAATTTAATAACTTTATTATGCCATTTCTTTTAACCTCATCATATTCTTCTAATTTAGAATAATTACATCCATTTTTTTCATATGTCTTATTTATTATTTCCTTATCATAGAAAGGAATATTTAAAGCATCTGCTAACTTCTGTCCTATATACTTACCACCAGATCCATATTCTCTTCCTATTGTTATTACAATATTATTCATAAATTCCCCTCCTTATAACTCAAACTGTGAATTATATAGATCCGCATAAAATCCATTCTGTTTCATAAGTTCATCATGTGATCCAGTCTCTATAATATTCCCATCTTTCATTACTAAAATTAAATCTGCATTTTTAATCGTAGACAACCTATGTGCAATAATAAATGAAGTTCTACCCTCAGTTAATTTATCCATCGCCTTTTGAACCAACTCCTCTGTTCTAGTATCAACATTAGAAGTAGCCTCATCCAAAATCAAAAATGGAGCATCTTTTATCATACCACGTGCTATTGTTAGCAATTGTCTCTGACCTGCTGAAACACTATCATTATCAGATATAACTGTATCATATCCCATTGGTAATGTTCTAATAAAATGATCTAATCCCACAGTTTTACATACTTCTTCTATTTTTTCATCACTAATATCTTCTCTATTATAAACAATATTCTCCTTTAAAGTACCATTAAATAACCAAGTATCTTGAAGAACCATTGTAAATAAATCATGAATATTTTCTCTAGACAATTCTTTAGTAGAAATACCATCTATTTTAATATCACCACTAGATATATCATAAAATTTCATAAGTAAATTTACCATTGTCGTCTTACCAGCACCAGTAGGACCAACTATTGCAATCTTCTCTCCTGGCATTGCTTTTGCACTAAAGTTTTTAATAGTAGGTTTATCATTACCAGCATAAGTAAATTCTACATTCTTAAATTCAATCTTACCCTTAACATCTTTTAACTCTAATTTTTTGCAAACATTTTCTTCACTTGACATTTCAACTTCATCTAAAAATTCAAACACCCTCTCACTAGCAGCAGCCGTTGACTGTAATGATGTCATTGCTTGCGCTATTTGTGATAAAGGAGAAGTAAATAATCTTACATAAGTAATAAACGCTACTATTACACCAAAACTTATAACATTATTCATAGTAAGTAATGCACCAACTATACATACACAAACATATCCAAAATTACCAATAAAACTCATCATAGGCATCATCAATCCTGATAAAAATTGACTCTTTCTATTAGCGTTATATACTTTTTCATTATATTCATCAAATTTCTTATCTGCTAATTTTTGACCATTATAAGCTTTAACTACATTTAATCCTGAATATACTTCTTCAATATGCCCATTCAAATTTCCTAACTCAACTTGTCTAGACACAAAGTATTTTTGAGATTTACTAAGTACTGCAAACATAAAAACAAATCCAAACAAACTAGATAATATTGCAGTTATAGCCATTATCCAATTAGTAACAAACATCATTATTATTGTACCAATAAACAATGTTATAGCACTAACTAAAGTAGATAATGATTGGTTCATTGATTGCGCTATAGTATCAACATCATTAGTAACCCTAGATAATGTATCACCTATAACATGAGTATCAAAATATTGTAGTGGTAATTTATTTATTTTATGAGAAATATTTCCTCTCAACTTATTAGCAAATTTATTAGATACCACTGTCATAGAAATAGATTCTATATAATTAAATAGTGCACTCAACAAATATAAACATACCAAAAATAACGCTATAGATTTAATCTTTGAAATATTCATATTTGGTTCGATTACTTTTCTTATACTCTTAGGTAAAGTATCCAATATTTTATATACATCAGTACTCTTAGTATTTTTTGACACACTACTCATTATAGTAGAAAACTTAGCCAAATCCTCACTTGATATATTAGTCTTATCTATTGTTATATCATTAAATAATACCTTAGAAATATTTTCTGGTATAGTAATATTTCCCTTAGCATCAGTATTATTCAACTCCCCTAAAGTATTTAATAATTCGATTTTCTCTTTAGTAGATATTTCTACACCATTATAAGTAGTAGTAGGTAAAATTATATCTAATATTTCTTCATTTAAACCAGTAAGTAAAGACATATTATCTGCATTAAAATTTGACATAATATTTTGAAATTCTTGCTTATCATTATCTGATATAGAAGAAGATGTCATAATTTTCATAACAGATTCCTCATTTAAATCTAAACTCAATATTTCATTTATTCTTACCTTAAATTCATCTGATTTATAATAATCAGTTAAAGTTGTAGTAAGTTTCTCTAAATTCTTAGTATTAACAACTAATCCCTCTGATATTGTATCAGTTAATTTCGATAACTTATTAGGAGAAAAAATTGATAACACTGATGAAAATGCTGCTAAAAGAAGTGAAATTATTATCAGAACATGAAATGGTTTTAGCTCTTTTATAAGTCTTGTTATAGCCTGTTTAAAATTCTTTGCCTTCTCTATAGGAGCAGGACCCATACCTGGACCACGTCTTGGGGCTTTTTTACTATTATTCTCCATTCTCTAACTCCTCCTTTGATAATTGTGATAAAGCAATTTCTTTATAAACTTCACAATTTTTTAATAATTCCTTATGTGTTCCCATTCCAGCAACCTCACCGTTATCTAACACTATTATAGTATCAGCATTCATTATTGTTCCTATTCTTTGCGCTACTATTATACTAGTAGCATCCTTTGTATATTTCTTTAATTCATGTCTTAAAACAGAATCAGTTTTGTAATCAAGTGCTGAAAATGAATCATCAAATATATATATTTCTGGATCTCTTGCTATTGCTCTAGCAATTGATAACCTTTGTTTCTGACCTCCAGAAACATTAGTACCACCAGAAGATATATGAGTATTATATTTATCATCCATTTTTAAAACAAACTCTTCTGCTTGTGCTACTTTAATTGCTTCTTTAATCTTTTTATCACTTATTTCTTTTCCATTATCACCATAACTTACATTTGATGAAACAGTACCATCAAACATAACTGCCTTCTGAGGAACATACGCAATCTTATTATGTAAAAATTTTTCCTTATAATCTTTTACATTAATTCCATCTACTAATACCTCCCCATCAGTTACATCATAAAATCTTGGAATCAAATTAATTAAAGTAGACTTACCACTACCAGTAGAACCTATAAACGCCACAGTTTCACCCTTATTTGCTTTAAATGAAATATCTTTTAATAAATACTCCTCCGCATCAGGATATTTAAAACTAACATTTTTAAATTCAACACAACCCTTTAATTTTGTCTTATTAGATGATATATTTCCATCCTTAATACTTATCTCTGTATCTAATACCTCATTTATTCTTTTAGCAGATACTTGCGCTCTTGGTAACATCATAAATATCATCGCTAACATCAAAAATGCCATTATTATTTGCATTGCATAAGAAGAAAATACAACCATATTTCCAAATAATGTCAACTTATCAGCAAGCATTGCATCCTTAATTAATGTAGCACCAACAAAATATATTGATAAAGTCAAAAAATACATTACCAAATACATTACTGGTGACATTATAGAAAAACATTTTTGATTAAATAATTGTAAATTAGTTAAATCATTATTTACCTTATTAAACTTTTCTTCTTGATAATCTTCAGCATTAAATGCCCTCACAACTCTAATACCAGTCAAATTCTCTCTAGTAACATTATTTAACTTATCAGTTAATTTTTGTACAATCTTAAATTTAGGCATTACTATTAACATTAAACATATTATTACAGTTAATAAAATTGCTACCGCTATAGCAGTAATAATACTCCATTCAACACTCTTATTTAATATTTTAGTTATAGCCCATATTGCAGTTATTGGAGCCTTTATTAATAATTGTAATCCCATTGCAATTAACATTTCTACTTGAGTAATATCATTAGTAGTCCTTGTAATCAAACTAGATGTTTGAAACTTTTTAACCTCTTGCATAGGTAAACTTTCTACTTTAGTAAATAACTTTTTCCTAGTTTTAAGAGAAAAAGTAGCAGAAATATTAGCCGCTAAATATCCCACAAATATCGAAGATAATAAACTACCAAAAGCACATAGTAGCATATATCCTCCATTTATTAAGATATCCTTCATTTTACTACCTTCTGTTTGTACAAGTACTGTTATCTGTTGCATATAATCAGGCATTTTTAACTCTAACCATACTTGTATAAATATTAATACAAAACATATCATAGCATAACACCATTCTTTTTTTGTTATATTTTTTAATAGTTTTAACATAATTTTCTAGATATATTGGCAACTTATATATATCTATTCTCTCCTTTCTTTTTCTTCTTTCAGATTATTTATCATTTTATTTAATACGCTAGAAAATATAGATATATCTTCCACACTAATATTTTTAGTAATAATACTTTCTAACTCTTTTACTTTATGCTCTCCAACATTAAATAGTTCTTCCGCATTTTTATTTAAAATAATTCTTTTAGCCCTTGCATCAGATGGATGAGTAATTCTTTCCAATATACCATTCTTTTCCATAGTCTGTAACACTCCCGATACAGTAGCTCTCCTTAGATTTAATACATTTTCTAAATCCTTTTGGTATATTTCTTTATTCTCATTTTCTTTTATATACTCTATTATTTCCATTTGAGTTGGAGTCAATACAGAACTTATATTTTCTTCTTTAACCTTAGTTATAAAGTCCTCATCCTTAGTAAAATATCTTACTACTAATTTATTCAAAGTCTTTACTTGATATAATATTCTATTTTCTCTCATATCTACACCTCTATTTGTTAGTTGCCATACTAATATAATATGCTAATACCCAATTTTTGTCAATACCCTTACAATATTTTTTTAAAAAAACTAAGAGCTTTTAACCCTAGTTATTACAAATACCATAATTTTTTACCATTTTTTCTAACTTCCTTTATTATTCCACCACCTAAACATTCTTCTCCTAAATAAAATACACAAGCCTGACCTGGAGTTACTGACTTTACTCCTTGTGAATAAGTTACTAAAATATTTCCATCATTCAACCATTTTAATTGAACCTCATTATCTTGTTGACGATATCTAAATTTAACACTACACTCACTAATTTTTTTATCACCTAACCAATTAACTGTATCTACTATACAAGAATCAGTTATTAAATAATCATTATCTTCACCAATACAAACATACAAAATATTTTTATTTAAGTCTTTTCCAACTACAAACATTCTATCTTTGTATCCACCAATATCCAAGCCTCTTCTCTGACCTATTGTATAGTTCATAAGACCTATATGTTTTCCAATTACTTCTTTAGTATCAATATTCACAATATCACCAGGTTGATTAGGTAAATAATTCTTAAGAAAGTTAGAAAAGTTTCTTTCCCCTATAAAACATATTCCAGTAGAGTCTTTCTTTTTAGCAGTTATAAGTCCATATTCACTAGCCATCTTTCTTACATCAGGTTTTACCATATCGCCAATTGGAAATAAAACATTCTTTAATTGTTCCTTACTAACTTGAGACAAAAAGTAAGTTTGGTCTTTATTATCATCTATTCCTCTTAATAATTTTCCATCTTTTATTCTAGCATAATGACCTGTAGCAATATAATCAGCTCCTAATTTAACAGCTTCTTTAGCAAACATATCAAACTTAATATATTTATTACACATTATATCTGGATTAGGAGTTCTTCCTTTTTTTAATTCATCAAGAAAATATGTAAAAACATAATCCCAATATTCTTTAACAAAATCTTTTCTATACAAAGGAATACCTAACTTATCACATACCTTTTTAGCATCATTATAATCTTCCTCCTGAGGACAAATACCAGAATCAGTAGTTGGAGCATCCATCTCTCCATCCGCTAAAGAATCCCAGTTTCTCATAAACAATCCAATAACCTCATATCCCTGATTCTTAAGTAACAAAGCAGCTACACTACTATCTACTCCACCACTCATTCCTACTACTACTTTTTTCATATACTCTCCTCCAATACCACTAGATTATATCATTATTAATAAATAAATGCAAACAAAAAGAAAACAGTTAATCTAAATATTTTTCCTGTTTCTTTTGTTCTATACCTCTTATTTTTATTAACTTTTTAGCCTTATCACCCATCATTTTATTTAATTTATCTTCAATTTCTTTTCTTCCATTAGTAAGAATATAATAAAGAATATCAGTATCAATTCTATTTCTAAGTAATTCTAAACTTTGCTTAATTAAATTATTCTCTTTTAACTCTAAATTTAGACTATCTATAGAAGCATCATATTCATTTAAATATTTAATTGCATTTCCATATAAATTAATTATATCAGCATACATACATTCTATATCTATCTTCTTATAATCAATATTAGGAACTACTTCAGTATCATGTAATTCTTGATAACTAGGTAATAACTTATTATCAAATAACATATCATTGCATACAAAATTAATATCAAAATTATTCTGAGTTCCCTTAGAAAACTTAATAACAAACTTAACATCTTTAGCATCAAATGTATAAGTATCATCACCAAGTTTATTATAATTATCTCTCTCTCCATCACATAAAGTACCAATAACCATATATCTCTTTTTATTATCTTTAAACTCATTAGTATTTTTAACAACACTAATAG
>CAVJSY010000024.1:0-10337 GCA_963652285.1 Oribacterium sp. | reverse complement strand
GTATGAATAGAAATGTTCACGTACGGTGTAGAACAGGGGAAAAGGTGGAGATTACGTCAAAACCTTACCTATTGTTATAGGATATGTTTTCCTTATGGAAGGAGAGAAGAAAATGGAAATAGAATTAAAAAAAGGTGAATATTTTAATTATGGTGAAAGATATTTTGTAACTTTTGGTTATGGTAGTAAAGAAGAGCAAAATAAAATGTATAAATTATTTCAGGATGCATTAATACCTTGTTATGGTTCAAATTCTTCTAGAGCTTTAGAGGGTAAAGACTATATTATGCCATATTTTGCTTTAGATGACGGAAAGATGACAGTTAGAAATACTGGTAAAATAGGTGGTACTAGCATACCTGATGATTTATTAAATGATTTTATATGTAGATTTGTAGATATTGACAAGGCTTCCGTTAAAGTAGTTAGTGGAGAAATTAAAGATAAATTTGATGAAAAGAAATTTAATGATTTATTAAGTTCTTTAGATACTAAGAGATTTATTAGATAAACTAAAAAGATGACTTTATTCGTCATCTTTTTTAGTTTTCTTATCTTTTTTAGATTCTTCTGTATTTTCTTTTTTATTAGGAATTTCTGTAACTTCTGGTAATTTTCCAGTTTTTACTAATGAATCAATTTGTTCTTTAGTAATTGTTTCTTCTTCTAATAAAGTACTTGCAATTAAATCTAATAATTTTTTATTTTCTTTTAATAATTTTTTAGTTTTTTCATAACACCAATTAATTATTTCACGCATTTCTTCATCTATTTCGTGAGCTACTGTATCTGAAATATTTCTGTTTTTAGCATAGTCTCTTCCTAAGAATGTGTTTTCTGATGGTTCTTCTAACATTATAGGTCCTAGTTTACTCATTCCATATTCTGTTACCATACTACGAGCAATTTTAGTGGCTTTTTTGAAGTCATCGTGAGCTCCTGTTGTAACTTCATTAAATTCAACTTCTTCTGCTACACGGCCACCTAATAGTCCACATATAGCGTCTAATAATTCATTTTTAGTATAATTAAATGTTTCTTCTTTTGGTGTCATCATTGTATAACCACCGGCTTGACCTCTAGGAATTATTGTTATCTTTTGTACGTCATTTGCACCTTCTAATTTTAATCCTACTACTGCGTGTCCTGCTTCGTGGTATGCTACTAGTTTCTTTTCTTTTTCTGTGTATTTTTTAGATACTTTTGCTGGTCCCATTAATACACGGTCTGTAGCTTCATCTATTTCATTCATTGTAATACATTTTTTATTTCTTCTAACTGCTAGTAATGCTGCTTCGTTAAGCAAGTTTTCTAAGTCTGCTCCTGAAAATCCTGGAGTTCTTTTTGCAAGATATTCTAATGTTATATTTTTATCTAATACTTTATTTCTAGCATGTACTTTTAATATAGCTTCTCTTCCTTTTTTATCTGGAAGTGCTACTGTTACTTGTCTATCAAATCTTCCTGGTCTTAATAATGCTGGATCTAGAACATCTGGTCTGTTAGTAGCTGCTATAATGATAATTCCTTCATTAGCACCAAATCCATCCATTTCTGTTAGTAATTGGTTTAATGTTTGTTCTCTTTCATCATGTCCACCACCAAGTCCAGTTCCTCTTTGACGTCCTACTGCATCTATTTCATCTATGAATATAAGACATGGAGCATTCATTTTTGCTTGTTTAAACATATCTCTTACACGTGAAGCACCGATACCAACAAATAATTCTACGAAGTCTGAACCACTTATATAATAAAATGGTACTTTTGCTTCTCCTGCTACAGCTCTTGCTAATAATGTTTTACCAGTTCCTGGAGGCCCTACTAATAGTACACCTTTTGGTATTCTTGCTCCCATTGATTGGAATCTTTTTGGATTCTTTAAGAAATCTATTAATTCTTTTACTTCTTCTTTTTCTTCATCTAATCCTGCTACATCTTTAAATGTTGTTTTTGTTCCTTCTTCTAGTAATTTAGCACGGCTTTTTCCAAAATCCATTGATTTGTTACCTGTGCCAATTTGCTTTGTAAATAACCATACCATACAACCTGCTAGAAGTAATAGTGGTACAATATCAACTAGTATTGCTAACCATTCAGAAGCTTCTGGATCTTTTTGAATATTTAATGTAAATTTATTTTCTTCATTCGCTTTACTTATTTTAGATATGAATTCTTCTGACATTGGTAAATTTAGAACAAAGTATTCATTTTCGTCATAATCTTTTAATGTTCCTTCTATTTCGTATACTTCTGTTCTTGTTTTAGGAGTGATAACTAATTCTTTTATTTCTCCCTCATTTAAATTTTTAATAAATTCATCATATGACATTTCTACTACTTGAGTGTTAAATAGGTTTACTATTAAAAGTGCTGCTATTATAAATGTTAGTAGAAATACGTATGGAAATAATCCTCTTCTTACTGCTTTATTTCTCATTTTTTTCCTCCTTTTCACAGTACTTGATTATTATATCATAAAATTGGTCTTTTTGTATATTAAATTTGGACTTTTTTATATTTGGTATCCATAGTATATTGTTATTGGCGTCTGTTAAAATTGGGTAAGTATTTCTTTTTTCTTTTGGTAATTTTGCTTCTATGAATATTTCTTTTATTTTTTTATGTTTATTTAATCCTTTTAATATAATAGTATCTTTTTCTTTTCTGTTTCTTATATATAAGGGAAGTGCTATATCATTTGAATTTAATCTACATACGTCATTTCCATCTGTGTCGCAACTTAATACTTTTTTTATTTCTATATTATCTATTGTAAAGTTATCTTTAAATTCTTCTTTATAGTTGATACAATTTATTTGTTTGTAATTGCTTATATAAAGTTTATCATATTCTTTTTTAACTATTACATTATTTGGTAGATTATAGGTTAAGTTTGGTTTTGAATTACATATTAGTTTTATTATACAATCTATATGATTGTCTTTTATAATATTTGGTCTATTGTTATAATAATTATTTAATATTCTATATAATAGTTGCTTTTGAATTAAAGGATGTAATGATTTATAATTTGTTATATCTAAATAGTTATTATGCCATAATTCTTTTAAGTATTTATTTATTTCATATTGTACGTATTCGTTATATTCTAATAAAGTCTTTGAATATTTAAGGTATTGTTTATGGATATTTATATTTTCTTCTTTTAGTAGAGGTAATATATTTTTTCTATATCTATTTCTTTTATAATGCATATCATAATTAGATTTATCAACATAATATTTTATATTATGTTTTTCATCATACTCAATAAGATCTTTTTTTGTAAGAGATAAAAATGGTCTTATTATATAATAATTATGAAATGAAGTAGGATATGATATTTCTTTTATTCCTGCATATCCTTCTATGTTAGAACCTCTTTCTATTTTCATTAATATTGTTTCAATTAAGTCATCTCCATGATGCGCTAAAAAGAGGTAGTTTGTATTGTATTTTTTTAATATTTGACTATAAAAATCATATCTTTTAATTCTTGCTTCATTTTCTATATTTTTATTTTTATTAATTTGAATAGATATTTTTTCAAAAATTATATTATTATTTTTACAATATTCTTCTATATATTTTTCTTCTTCTTTACTTTCTTTTCTTAAATTATGATTAATATGCGCTACTACGATTTTATTTTTGGTATTATTTTGTATGTAGTGTAATAATGCCATAGAATCTGGACCAGCAGAGCAACCTACTACTAGATAATCACTTTCTTTTATATTTAATTTTTTAAATATTTTTTTTAACATATATACCTCCTTGTTTACTTGTATTTTATCATTTTTGGGTATTATTGTAAAGGAAGAAATTATTAATGAATTGTTGATATTTATATTTTTTCTTTGTATAATTAATTTAGTATGTTACTAAAACTAAAATAATTATGATTTCGTTAATTAAATTAGGAGGTATTGTATGAAGTGTTATATAACTAGTAATAAAAAAGCAATTAAATATGCTTCAATATTTTGCTCTATAGGAATTGTATTTTTAATGTTTTCTTATTTTTATGAAATCTATAAGACTAAAGATTATATTAAAACAGTTGCTATAATTACTGCTAATGTGGAAGATATTGATTATAATCCTGATAATTCTAGTACTACAATATATAAATATGTAGAAGTTAGATATGGTAATTATACTAATAAATATCGTGTGTGGACTTTTTTTATGAAAGATAAAGGTTCTACTACTACTATATATTATTCAAGTAATAATCCTTATTTAATAAGAGATAAATTTAAAATGACTACTTCAATTTTAGGGATAATATTTTTTTCTATATTTTTATTAACTATTAATTTTTGTAAGAAGCATTCTTCAAGTGAATATTTAGATAATATAAATAAAAAGCCTTGTATCAGATAATTTATTATATTTTTATACTTGTTAATTTTCACTATAAAATAGATTATTTGCATATAATATATAGGATTTCGTTATGAAGTTTAAAAAATATTTGACAAAAATTATTAAAGTGCTATAATTTAATTCACGCGAGGTGAAATGAAAAGTGGAAAGTGTATATGATATACCATTTTCTGCATTAGAAGCAGCTTTACTGCTTAAGAATGGTGTTGTATATGAAAATGATTTACGAGTACTTATGAGTAGAATTTTTGATATTGATAGACACTATGATATCATTAGTGATTGGTATTTTGAGGATTTACCAGATTTTTCAGAAGTTACTGATATTACTCTTGATAAGAATGGTAAATCTATTACTATATTGAAGAAAGGTTATACATTAGATACTGTTATTGATGGTAAATCTGTAAGAGATATATTAGAAAGTTGTGCTTCTTATTCAGGTGATATTGTTTTAAACTATTTAGGTTATGTAAGACCTATGAAAAAAACTGAAGTGGTTGCAACTAATAGGAAGTCTAAGATTAGGAGTCTATTTAAAAAAAATAATAACAATAGTAATACTGTTATTAAAGTAGGAGTATAGGACTCTTTTTTTTTAGATTAAAATGTATATTATGACTCTTGATTTAATTTTATGTTTATGCTATATTTAAATAGAAAGGAGTAAAGGATTATGGAAAAAATGAAAAAGATAGTATTTGCATTTATTTGCCTTTTTGGAATTGGTATGATGAATGTAAATGCTGAAAATTATGGTATTGTTATTGCAAATGAAGAATTATCTAGTGAAAAAACGTCTATTGGTAAGATAACTTATGATGCAAAAACTAATACTATGGTACTTGATAATGTTACACTAAATGATAGTGCTGTTGTTGTAGGTAATGGTATTGATGCTGTTATTGATATTAAAACTGATAAAGATATTATTATTATTCTTAAAGGTAAAAATGTGATAACAACTGAAAAAAATGTATCAGGAATATTTTCTAATAGTAATTTAACTATTAAAGGTGATGGTAGTCTAAAAATTAGTACTAAAAGTGCTTACCCAATTGTTCTTAGTAATGCTAAATTGACTGTTGAGGGCACTTCTCTTAATCTAAAGTCAGAGAGTGGTCATGAATGTATATTAGTAGATTCTAATGATATTAATATTAAAGATTCTATAGTTTATACTGTTGGTGGTTTTCAAGGAATAGAGGCAAAAAATATAGTTATTGATAATAGTATTGTTGATTTAGAAGGAACATCTGGAAGTGTTCAAATTGGTGAATCTTTAACAATTAAAAATCTTAAAAATATGAAGATTTATGATTATGGTATGTATGGCCAAGAAAGTGATAAAGAAGAAACAAAAGATATTACAACTTCAGATTGTTATGAGTATTTTAAATATGGATATGGATATTTTAAAATTTTACCTAATGAAACTAAGGTAAGTGTAGAAATTCCAGAAATTGATACATCTGCAAAAACAGATAAAATGGTTATTGGTGTATCTAAAAATAATAATTTTGATAATGCTTTCAAAAAAGTAATTGAAAATTCTGATATTAAAGTGGGAGATTTTGATACTATTGTTGAGATTTCTGTTGAAAATATTGATGAGAAAAGTATTTCAGAAAATATAATTAAGAGTATTAATACTTTTGTTGAAAAGGATAAAGGCTTGAAAGTTAGTTCTTTCTTTGATATTTCATTAAATGTTAAGGATTCAGTTACTGAGGAAAGTCTTGGAATTTTAGATGAATCAGATAGTGAAATAACTTTTAATGTTTTATTACCTACTGATCTTACTAAGGTAGAAGATGGTTATACTAGAACTTATTATATTGTAAGATATCATGATGGAGATGTTGCTTTACTAGATACTATTGTTGATGGTAATATTATTTCATTTAAAACTGATAAATTTTCTACTTATGCTTTAGCATATACTGATGTAAAAAATACTAATAATGAATTAATAATGACAACTACTACAGTAGAAAATAATCCTAAAACTGGCGATAGTGTAATATTATATATGACATTTTCATTAATAGCTATATTTGGTGTTGGTTACTTCTCTTTAAAATATTATAAAAGAAGACAACATTAATAAAGAAGTGTAGTGCTTCTTTTTTTATTTTTATATATAATATTTAATACAAGGTACCGCCTAGATAAGTCTTAAGTTTGGCGGATAATCATAAAAAAATATATTTTTAGAAAAACATCTTTATTTTTAACTTAAAATTTGGTACAATGTATTTTGTAGGAAATAAAGGTGAGTATAAATGGGAAAGATTATTGCAGTTGTAAATCAAAAAGGTGGAGTTGGAAAAACCACTACCAGTATAAATTTATCTGCCTCTTTAGGAGTATTAAAGAAAAAAGTATTATTAGTTGATTTAGATCCTCAAGGAAATGCTACAACAGGAGTTGGTATTGATAAAGGAGATATTAATAGTAGTGTTTATGAAGTGTTGGTGCAAAAGACTAAAATAGAAGATGCTATAATTAAAACTAAAAGTAAAAATTTAAGTTTATTACCAGCATATTTAAACTTGGCTGGTGTTGATATAGAGCTAATAGAATTAGAAAAGAAGGCTAAGGCCGAGGGTGTTAAATTTAATAGAGTTATGAGACTTAAGGAAGAATTAAATAAGGTTAGAGATAATTATGATTTTATATTCATAGATTGTCCTCCTTCTTTGGGTATTCTTACTACTAATGCTTTAGCAGCATCTGATTCTGTATTAATACCAGTACAATGTGAGTATTTTGCTCTTGAAGGTATAATGCAACTTATTAATACTATTATGCTAGCACAAAAGAAGATTAATCCTAATTTAGATATTGAGGGAGTTCTTTTAACTATGCTTACTACTAATACAAATTTGGGGCTAGAGGTTGTTGAAAGTATTAAAGGATTTTTTAAGGAAAGAGTTTACGATACAATTATTCCTAGATTAATTCGTTTAGCAGAGGCACCTAGTCATGGGAAACCTATACTTGAATATGAACCTAGGAGTAGGGGTACACTTGCATATTTGAATTTAGCAAAGGAGGTTATTAGTAAGAATGGAAACTAAGAAAAAAGCTTTGGGTAGAGGTTTGGAACAATTATTTAGTAGTGAAGCAATAGATTTTGATACTTTTGAGAATAATATTATGGAAAGTGCTAAAGAAACTGATATTATAGAAATTCCTTTATCTGAGATTAGAACTAATCCATATCAGCCAAGAAAGAGCTTTAATCAAGAGGCTTTAGATGAACTTGCTACTTCTATTAAGAATTATGGTGTATTTCAACCTATTATTGTTAAGAAAAGTATTAAAGGTTACGACTTAGTTGCAGGTGAGAGACGTCTTAGAGCTTCTAAGTTAGCAGGGTTAGAAACTATTCCCGCTATAGTTAAAGATTTTTCTGATGAAGAGATGAGAGAGATAGCACTTTTGGAAAATTTACAAAGAGAAAATTTGACCGCTATTGAACTTGCTTGGGCTTATAAAGGAATTATTGATAATTTACATATTAGACAAGAGGATTTAGCTGCTAAACTTGGTAAGAGTAGAAGTCATATTACAAATACTTTGGGACTTTTAAGATTACCAGAAGATGTTCAAGATATGGTTTTGGATAATTCTATTTCTATGGGACATGCTAGAGTACTTAGTAAATTTGATGATGCTAAAAAGATAGAAGAGATGGCTCATAAGGTTGTTAAAGACCATATTAGTGTTAGAGCTTTGGAGGATATGTCTAATGATGAGGATATAGTTAAGAAAGTTCCTATAAAGAGGGCTGTTAAAGATAATAGTTATCAATATATTGAAAATGAAATGAAGGAACTTTTGGGTACTAAGGTTAAAATTGATAATAAAAAGGTAGAGATATACTTTGAAAGTTCTGCTGATTTAAATAGAATTTTAGAAATATTAAATATAAAGATTGATTAGTTTTAATCATTCTTTTTTTGTCGATTTTTGTATGGCTAAAATGTTTGAATTCATGAGTATTTAGAATTATAATTATATTGTAAGGGAATTACAGAAATGAGGTGTTAGAAGATGAATGGAAGAGTAAAGTGGTTTAATAATGAGAAGGGATATGGATTTATTGATCACAGTTCTGGAGAAGATATTTTTGTTCATTATTCTGCTATTAAACAAGATGGTTATAAGACTTTAAATGAGGGACAGATAGTAGATTTTGATTTAATTGAAACTCCTAAAGGATTACAGGCTATAAATGTGTGCACTGTTAATTCTGATAAAATAATAAGCCATAACTAGTAATTTTTACTAGTTTTTGTTATCTGGTAGTTAAGAATTATAAGTTTTTTTAATTTTTTTCGTTTTTTTTCCAATTTTAAAAGGATTTTGTAAAATTTTAGCGAATAATATAATTGGAGGGAAAGAAATGAAAAAAAATAATTTTAAGAAAAGAATAAAAAGATTAATGTATGTATTTATGATATTTTTCATTAGTTTGGTTGGACTAAAAAATACTAGTGCTGATGAAGTTACATTGCGGTCAGATGATTTTCCTGGTTATTATGCTTATACTGTTTTAGATGGTAGTCCAAGACTATTTTATTTAAAGTCTTATAGTTTTAATAATAGACTTGCTTTTTGTATTGAATTGGGTAAGAGTATACCAGATAATGTTTATTCCTATTCAACTGCTTATGAGTCTTTAGGTTATACTAAGGAACAAATAGAGTATATTAGTTTGATTGCTTATTATGGATATGGTTATCCTGGTAGAATTGATAATTATGCTTATCTTATGGCAACTCAGGAATTAATTTGGGAATATTTAAGTGGTGTTGATGTGGGATGGACTAATGAACTTTCTTTAGATAATCCTAAACTTATAAATAATTCGAAAGTTAAGCAGGTTATTTTGGATTCTGTTTCTAAACATTATATTAAACCTAGTTTTATTGATGATGATTATTATTATAATTTAGGTGAAGATATTAATATTAATGATGATAATAATATTTTATCTGAATATGAAATAATTTCTAGTGATGGTTTAGATATTAGTATTAATAATAATACTTTAGTTGTTAATAATGCAACTATAGGTGATTATGAAATTAAACTGAAAAGAAAAGGTTATAAAGAGGGGATGAGTAGTCTAATATATTATAATGAGTCTTCTCAGAAACTATTTAGTGTTGGAGAAATTAATTTGGATGAATATTCATTTAATATTCATATTAAAGGTGCTAATGTTAAGGTTTATAAGTATGATAGTCATACTATGAGTAGTGAGGTTTTTACTAAAGGTGCTCTTAGTGGTGCTACTTATAGTTTATATGACAATAATAATAATAAATTAGGTGAATTTGTTACTGATGAAAAAGGTATGTTTATTGTTAATAATTTACCTTTTGGTGAATATTATTTTAAGGAGATTATACCTAGTTCTGGGTATAAACTTGATACAAATATATATAATATAAATATTAATAAAATAGATAATGAATTAATTGTTTATGAAGATGTTATGGATGATGCATCTATTAAAGTTTATAAGTATGATAGTTATACTATGAGTAATAATCCTTTGGAAAATTGTCTTTTGAGTGGGGCAAAATATGCTCTTTACGATAAAAACAATAATAAAATAAGTGAGTTTGTTACAGATGAAAATGGTTCATTTATAATTAATAATTTATTTTATGATAAATACTATATTAAAGAAATAGAGGCAAGTTATGGTTATGAGTTAGATGATACCATATATGAGGTTGATATTAGCGAAAAGGATAATGAACTTATTGTATATGAAAAGCCTATTTTTAAGAGATTAGAGATATATAAAACTTATGGTGATAATTATATGTTTGAGAAAGGTATTATTTTTAATATTTTTAATAATAATGGTGAAATGTATGGTAATATTACTACTGATTTGAATGGCTATGGTTATATAG
>CAVJSY010000023.1:0-4641 GCA_963652285.1 Oribacterium sp. | reverse complement strand
CTATAAAAGATATTTTTTTATTTTTAGCGGTTATGTATGGTGTAGGTATTATTTCAAATACTTTAGGAATTTATTTGTCATCAAAAATTTCTTTTAAGTATGTGTTAATAATTTCAAGTATTATTAATATATTGGGGTATTATTATTTGTCGGTTATGAATAAGAATTTATTTAGTTTAGTAACTCTTGCTGTAATTATGTCGTTTGGAGATTGTTTATATAATTCTGTTAGACATTATGTTGCTATTAGTATTAAAGATATTAAAGTTAATAATATTCTTATTTGGAATTATATTGGGATAATGTTTACTTCTGTAATATCTGCATATATTACTAAGAATATATCAATATTATTTGGAGTAATTGTAACATTAGTTATATCTTTGATTAGTATTATTCCACTTTATAAGATTAAAAGTTGTAGTAAGGGTAATGTAACGTTCAAAGATATTTCTATAAAAAATAAGAAATATTTTTTTGTGTTAGAGCAATTTAAAGTTGTATTTTGCGAATTACAGAATTTATTTTTATTTCTTTATATTGATAATAATTTGATGTATATTGGAGGATTTCAAGTAGTAATTGGGATTGCTTCAATTATATTTTTATTTTATTTTAATAGGAAAATTGATTATAAGTATTTTAAATATTTTAACTTTATATTATGTATTGTTTTACTTTTAAAACTTAATGTAGATAATAAATATATTATGTACGCTATTGCATTATTTGAAGGATTATGCTTAAAAGAGTACGAGTATTTTAGTACAGTTAATTTATATGATGTTTCTAATAATAATATTTTTGGTTATTTGATTATTTGTGAAATTATATTTAGTGTGAGTAAATTTTTAATACTAATATTTTCTTATTTTTTTATTAGTAATTTATATATTTTTATGATGATTTGTATTTTATTTATATTTATTAGTGGATTTGTTTATCCTAAAAAATTAGATAAAAATTTATTTACTTAAATAAAATATTATGATATATTAGGCAAAAGGGATAAGTTTAAATATTTCTCTGCAGCAATTACTGCAGAGCTCTGCAGAATCTCTGCAGATAATAGATGAGGTGAAGGATATATGACAATATTAGATTGTAGAGAGATAAAAAATAATATTATTAAAGATATTAAAAATAAGGTTAGTAAACTTCCTAGAAAGCCTACTTTAGCGGTTATTTCTACTATGGATGATGAGAGTAGTAAAATTTATGTTAATAGTAAAAAGAAAATGTGTGAAGATATTGGATATGATTTTAGATATTTTGAATGTAGTGATATGAGCGAGAGTGAGATTAGTGATATTATTCTAAAACTTAATAATTATGATGATGTTGATGGTATATTATTGCAACTTCCAGTTAGAGATGGGCTTGACGCTAATAAACTTATATCTTTGATAAGTTATAAAAAAGATGTTGATGGTCTTACTGATATTAATATGGGTAAGGTTATAAATGATAATTCTTATTTATGTTCTTGTACTGATATGGGAATTATTAAATTATTAGATGTCTATAATATTGATATTAGTGGAAAAAATGTGGTTATTATTGGAAGAAGTAGGCTAGTGGGGAAGAGTTTAGCTAATTTGTTTTTAAATAGAGATGCTACGGTTTGTGTATGTCATAGTAAGAGTAAAGATATTTCTTTTTATACTAAAAATGCTGATATAGTGGTTGTTTGTGTAGGAAAGCAAAAATTTTTAAATGCTGATATGGTTAAGAATGATAGTATTGTAATTGATGTAGGTATTCATAGATTAGATAATGGCAGTATTGTAGGAGATTGTGATTTCGATTCACTTGCTAGCAAAGTTAGTTATATTACTCCTGTTCCTTTTGGTGTTGGGCAGATGACAGTTGCAATGTTAGCAGTTAATATATATAATTCATATATTAAAAATAATGATAATTAACTTGCTATTTTTTCTTATATTTGGTATAATTAGTTGGCAGGTGATATTATGAATATAAATTTAACAATGTTAGTTACCAATAATCTTGATGATATAGTAGTAGATGATGATGTGGTTATACCTGCTACTTTGATTTCTTCTAGTGAAATTAGAAGACTTTATAATGTTCATTTTAAAGGAGATATTACTAAATTATATAGTGGAGATTATTCTATAGAGGGAGTTCTTACTGGCACAATGATATTAGCAGATGCTGTGACATTGGAAGATGTTAGTTATGATTTTAATATAGAAATTTCTGAAGAATTTGATGAATTTGGTAAAAAAAATGATAATAATTTAAAAATTGTGCAAAATACTCTTGATATTACTGAATTTTTGTGGCAAAATATATTAGTGGAAATTCCTTTAAAAGTTGTTTCAGAGAAGAATCAAAATTTAAAGTTAGAAGGAAATGGATGGCGTCTTATTACTGAAGAGGATTTAGAACATAGTAATAATTCTCCATTTAGTGAATTAAAAGAGAAACTTAATTCAAGGAAGGAGTGAATGTAATGGCAGTTCCATTTAGAAAAGTTAGTAAGACTAGAAGAGATATGAGAAGAACTCATTATAAAGTTAGTGCTAATGGATTAGTTACTTGTTCTAATTGTGGTGAAATGATTAGACCTCATAGAGCTTGTCCTAAGTGTGGATTTTATAAGGGTAAGAATGTCGTATCTAAGGAAGAAAATGCAGCCTAAATTTATATTTAGTGCTTTTTTTTTGCTTTTAAATATGATAAAATTATTGTAGTTTGAGGTGAATGTATGAAGAAGAAGTTATTGTCAGTAATTGTTTCTTGCTATAATGAAGAAGAAACTGTTCCTTTGTTCTATGAAGAGATTAATAAGATAAGTGAAAAGATGGATTATCTTGATTTTGAATTTATATTTGTGAATGATGGTAGTAAGGATAAAACTTTAGATATATTAAAGAAATTGCATAAAAAGGATAAGAGAGTTAAATATTATTCATTTTCTAGAAATTTCGGAAAGGAAGCTGCTATGTATGCAGGATTATGTTCTAGTAATGGAGATTATGTAACTTTAATGGATGCTGATTTACAGGATCCACCTAGTATGTTAGAGGAAATGTATAATTATATTGTAAAAGATGGATATGATTGTGTTGGAACTAGGAGAGTTACGAGAAAGGGAGAACCTCCTATTAGAAGTTTTTTTGCAAGAATTTTTTATAAACTTATAAATAAGATGAGTAAGGTTGAGATGGTAGATGGAGCTAGAGATTATAGATTAATGACAAGGCAGATGGTTAATTCTATTATTGATATGAAAGAATATAATCGTTATTCTAAGGGATTATTTAGCTTTGTTGGTTATAATACTAAGTGGCTTGAATATGAAAATGTTGAAAGAGTTGCTGGAGAGACTAAATGGAGTTTTTGGAAATTGTTTATTTATGCTATAGATGGAATATGTGCTTTTTCTACTGTTCCTTTGGTTGCTAGCGCTGTTATTGGTGTTGTTTTTTGTATTATTAGTTTTATTATGATTTTAGTTATTATTATTAAAACTTTAGCTTTTGGTGATCCTGTTAGTGGATGGCCTAGTATGGTTTGTATAATGTTTATGATAAGTGGTATTCAATTATTGGTTATGGGTATTATGGGAGAATATTTGGCTAAAACATATTTAGAGACTAAGGGAAGACCTATTTATATAATTAAGGAGAGTAGTGATGATGAGTAAAATTTTAGCCTTATATAAAAAGTATAAGGAAGTTATTAATTATTTAGTATTTGGTGTTCTTACTACTATTCTTACTTTACTTATATATTATGGCCTTACATATACTATAATGGATCCTAATAATGCATTAATGTTACAGGGCGCTAATATTATTTCTTGGGTGGTTGCGGTAATATTTGCATATATTACTAATAGAAAGTTTGTTTTTGAGAGTAAAAGCAATAATATAATAAAGGAATGTGTTAGTTTCTTTGGAGCAAGAATAGTTACTTTAATAATGGATATGATAATTATGTTTATTGGAGTTACAGTATTTAAGGGGAATGATAAAATTTTTAAACTTTTTTCTCAGATTGTTGTTATTGTATCTAATTATGTATTTAGTAAGTTATTTGTATTTAAAAAGAAAAAAAGTTAGATTATATAAATCTAGCTTCTTTTTAGTAAATCATATAAATATAACTCATCTTTATTATGTTTTTTATATTTTTTATAGTCGGTAATATTTTTAATTAAGTTTTTAATTCTTGTTCCTTTGTAATATATACTTAAGAATTCACTTGACTGATCATATTTTTTTCCATTGTATTTAATATATTTTTTTGCAAATGTTTTTGGTGATTGAGAGCTTTTAACTTTTTCATATTCTTTTATTAAGTTTTCGTTTAATATTAGTAATATTTCTAATTCTGGTTTTGTACAATATTTATATATTCTATCTTTATTTACTATTTTTTTTAGTTCTTTGGGTATGATTAATTTATCATTTTGTTTATCTCCAATTCTATAAATAGTAACTGGTTGACCATAATGAAGTAATTCTGATTTTATTATTGGATTAGATAGTTGTCTAATAGGATATACTCTACGACCTATTAGATTATCTCTGGTTATGCATAATGAGTTTGAATCAAGAAGTAAATTTAATATGACTTCTTCGTTTTGTCCTTCACATAATATTAGTA